>JAYTRW010000095.1:0-18292 GCA_043745985.1 Methylotenera sp. | reverse complement strand
ATCAGAAATGCCAATTTCATCTAATAGCTCTTGAGTTAGGTTTTTGTCACTTGCAAAATTTACAAATGAGTCCACACCAAAAGTGAGAATAACTTCTGCACTAGGTAAGCTAGAGAATATTTTTTGAATTAATCCAGTAGGTACCTCTTTGTATCCATATTGATCAAGTATAAAAATTGATCTGCCATTTCGTGGGCTTTTACTTTTGATCGACTGAATTATATTGTCAACTTCATCCTGAAATTTGGCATGCCTTAACTGTATATTATTGCCGATATGGTTTGCATAACCGCCCTCACGTAACACTTTATCTAAATGAAGGCACGCATCTCGATTTGCTTCAACAAAAAAATAGCTTACATCCAGTTTCAGGGGCTTTCTTCTATCTTTGTTGAGTAAAAACTCTGCTTCTTTGGTAGCGTTTAAACAAACAAAGGGTGATCCTTTAATAAGTTCATTCGTATCGTTGTGATAATAAAGGCCACCACCTGCAAAGCCATCTACTAGTGTCAGGCGCAACTCATCCTGATTGGGAGAGCTAACTAAAGTTTTAAAATATGCCGCTAAATAGCTTTGAAGAATACGGTGTTTAGCAACACTGTGTTGTTGAATAGCATCTGGCCCGTTCTTCCAATTGTAGTGTTTTAGGGCCATGAATTAATTTTATATGGATGCAGATAAATCAGGCATTTGATCCCAAGTACGGCCATGTAATTCTCGGCCATTATGTTTTTTTGCACGTTTTACACCATCAGCTCCCCAGCCTCCCCATTGCTTGAAGAAGAAAGCTACGCCTGCTTCTTCGCATTGATCACGAATTGATTCAGCCCATTCAGGTTTCATCGGCCTAGCATTTCGTCCAGACTCACCACCCACAATAACCCAGTGAATATCTTTTAAGTTGAGCTCGCCCAAATCCTCAAGTAAT
Source organism: Methylotenera sp. (assembly GCA_043745985.1). GTDB lineage: Bacteria > Pseudomonadota > Gammaproteobacteria > Burkholderiales > Methylophilaceae > Methylotenera. The sequence continues at coordinate 17,364 of JAYTRW010000095.1, read as the reverse complement.
GGTTCGACAGATAGAAAGCGGATGTGTGCATTAACTGTACGTAAATAATCTATACGCGGCACACCGTACTTTTTGTCTTCAACGGATACGCCTAACCAAGCATTCTGCGGAACATTTCGATTAGCAAAATATTCAGCCATACGATCAGCACGCTTGGTAAGTATTTGATAGGTGTGGTGTGGTGTTTTTGCGATAGTTTCAAAAATTAAATCTATATATTCAAATGGTACGCCTTCATGGAAGACATCTGACATTGAGTTAACAAAATAGACTGTTGGGGGTTTTCGCTTGAGAGGGTCATTAAGTCGCTCTGGTATCAGTCTAAGTTTAAAGGCATTTTCATAACCTTTCGCCCCCATGGCTTGCAAACGATACGCCATAGTCTCTGCATAACAATGTGTACAGCCAGGGGAGACTTTAGTGCATCCAGTTGTTGGATTCCAAGTTTGCTCTGTCCATTCAATTTTGCTAGTTGTTGCCATTAGTCTCAGACTTATTAATCGTTCAATAACAAGCATATAACAAAATCAAGTTAATGCAAATTATAAAAGTGCCTCCGCGCATCATTACGCCAACAAAACCCCTTTGTCATTCCTGATGCAATATCGTCAGCACTTAAAACCAAAACCCAGCAATTCGCAGGCAGCACTACCCCTGATATTCGTTTACAGCCTCGCCAGTGGTTGTGAGCGAGGAGCAGTAAACGAATTAACAGTCAGGAGTAGGCAAAACAGCCTGCTCTAAATCATTGCACACCAAACCAAGCCCCTTTCCGTTCCCCACGGGGAATACGAGCAAAGAGCAGATTTTTAACTGCAACCGCTTATCCTAAAGGAGCTTGAACCATGACAACACTATATGCAAACCCATACAACATCGATGCAGCAGGATTTTATTTTGAAAGTGCTGATGAATTTACTGATAAATCGCAAAACTTAACTGACCGATACGGCAACCTAGTTGAAGAGTTTGAAATTGATTTTATTGATGGTGACGATGCAGCGCTATTTAATGTTTGCGGCATTAACCAGGCCAATCTAAACACTTGGTTTGATGACATTGAAACCTTAGGCGACCAAGAAAAAATAAACCTATATTACTTGCTAAATGTTGCTGGCTACACACTAAGCCAAGCCTTAGATAAGCTAGATGACCCAAGCATTGCACAATCTGGCTTGCGCGATGCCGCAGAAGAGCTTTTTGATGAGTGCTGGTTGCATAGCGTGCCTGAAAGCATTCGCTATTACATTGACTATGACAAGTTTGCTAGAGACTGCGAGCTAGGCGGTGACATGGTGGAGTTTGAATACAGCGGCACAACCTACACATGCACAAACGCGGCCAGTGTTTAGATACTTGGGGAGCATTGCTCCCCTTGATTTTTAAATGCCTATTGGTGCTTTAAGATGCGAATATATGTTGTACAAAGTAGCCACCTAAAACTATTTCAAAAAAGCCACTGCCTAAGCTACCAGAAAGTGGCTTTCATTTAAAATCTGCCATGCAAGCTTTCAACTTTTGACGCTCCTCTTCACTCAGCGATTTAATTGGCAATGGAAGGCATGGCGCTGTAACCAACCCCATCAATTCCGCAATGGTGGCGATGACTCGCAGACTGCCGTGTTTTCTAAAGAACCCCCATATAGGCTCTAATTTTGCTGAGAGACGGCTCACTTCTTCTGGATTGCCAGCCTGCGATGCTTGTATTATTTGAAGGATGGGGAATGGCAACAGCCCACCGATCACCGAATACCAAGCTTCACACCCTGCATTTAAACCTATAGCTCCTGAATGATCACCACTAATACCAAGTGTAACGTGCTTGGGTACATAAGAGCGTAATCGGTCAACACGCGCCTTCGCTTCCTCTGGATTATTGGGAAGGGGTGGAATTTTGATACTTGCGATATTTGGCAACGCAGCAATGCGTCCATGCAAGGCATCACTAAACTCAAAGTGCGTTGTACTGGGGTTGTCATATACGCAAAGAGGAATCGAGATATGCTTGCAGACTGTCTCGAAATGCGAGAATACTTCATCGTCTGTTAGTTTTTGATACGATACTGGTGCTAATAGCAAACCTCTTGCGCCAGCCTTTTGTGCATCTTCAGCCAATAAAAGCACGTCTTTAGTACGTAACGCGCCTATACCAACCAGCACTGGGGTGCCATGTGCATTATCTACCGCCAATTCAGTCACTAATTTTCGCTCATCTCGACTGAGATAAGCATAACTTCCTGTTGAGCCTAGCACACCAATAGATTGAACTTTGGCCTCTGTAAGCCTATTAATTAAACCAACAAACGCGGTTTCATCCAATGACGACTCGTTCATTGGTGTTAATGTAAATGCGCTTAGGCCTGTGAACATCACTACACTTTCTAAAAATCTTAAAAACACTATTTTATTCAATAACCAATATCTATTCCGTAATTTTTTATTTTATCTGGCAACAACTTGGCACATTTCTAACTTTTTCTGGCATTCGACATTAGATTTAGGATTCAAGTGAAATTAAAACCACTTTCTGGTAGCTTAGGCAGTGGCTTTTTTTACAGTAACTAGTGGCTCTTTTCAAACAGTTTAAGGTGGCTACTTTCAGCAATGCTGAGTAGCTTAAATAATAGGAATACGCATTAAAGCCTTAAACTCAGAATCGTATTGATATTGCTTAGCATATCAACGCAAACCATTTAAACTAACGCCAACATAAAAATCTAAAAAATCAGGCCAGCCATGTTTGAACAAACCTTTAAAAATATCGATGATATTCTGCACAAAGACGCAGGTGCTACCAGCGAGCTAGACTACACCGAGCAAACTTCTTGGATTTTGTTTTTAAAATATCTCGATGCTTTGGAACAAACCAAAGCGCTAGAAGCCGAGCTTGAAGGCAAAACCTACCAATATATTATTGATGAAGCCTACCGCTGGCCCACTTGGGCAGCACCTAAAACGCCTGATGGCAAGTTTGATCACAACAACGCTTTAACGGGCGATGACCTTAAAGATTTTGTGAATCTTAAACTATTCCCATACCTAAAAGGTTTTAAGCAACGCGCCACTGGCCCCAACACCATTGAATACAAAATTGGTGAGATTTTTGGCGAGATTAACAACAAAATACAAAGCGGCTATAACCTACGCGAGGTGATAGAGCGCATTGATGAGCTCAGCTTTAACACCCAAGCTGAAAAGCACGAGCTCTCACATTTGTACGAAGCCAAAATTAAAAACATGGGCAACGCAGGCCGCAACGGCGGTGAGTATTACACGCCACGTCCACTCATCCGCGCCATGATTAAAGTGCTTAACCCACAAATTGGCGAAACCATTTATGACGGCGCAGTGGGCAGCGCAGGCTTTTTGTGCGAGGCGTTTGATTACCTGCGTAGCCAACCCAATTTATCTACCAGCGATTTAACCACCCTGCAAACCAGCACGTTTTACGGCAAAGAGAAAAAGAGCCTAGCGTATGTAATTGCCATTATGAACATGATTTTGCATGGCATTGAAGCGCCCAATATTATCCACACCAACACGCTGGCAGAGAATATTAGCGATATTCAAGAAAAAGACCGCTACGATATTATTTTAGCCAACCCACCGTTTGGCGGCAAAGAGCGCAAAGAAGTGCAGCAAAACTTCCCTATAAAAACGGGTGAAACCGCGTTTTTGTTTATGCAGCACTTTATTAAAAGCCTTAAAGCAGGCGGCCGCGCCGCCGTAGTGATTAAAAACACCTTTTTAAGCAACACTGATAACGCTTCTGTGAGCTTGCGTAAATTATTGCTTGAGAGTTGCAACTTACACACCGTGCTCGATTGCCCAGGCGGCACGTTTCAAGGCGCAGGCGTAAAAACCGTGGTGCTGTTTTTTGAAAAAGGCGCGCCTACCCGTAGCACATGGTTTTATGCGCTAGACCCAGGCCGCAACATGGGCAAAACCAACCCGCTGAATGATGACGACTTAAGCGAGTTTGTTACCCTGCAAAGCACCTTTGCCAGTTCACCCAAAAGCTGGTCAGTGAGCGCGAGTGAGATAGACCAAACCACCTTTGATTTATCGGTGAAAAACCCTAACGGCAGCGAAGAAGTGATACACCAAACACCACAAGCCATTATGGAAGAAATCGCTGCGCTTGATGCAGAAAGCACTGAAGTACTGTCGAATATTAGGGCATTGTTATGAAGGCTGGCTGGCAAAGAAAAAGGTTAGATGATGTTTGCATGTTTCTTAACGGGCTCTGGAAGGGTGAAGTTGAGCCTTTCGTTCAAGTAGGTGTCATTAGAAATACCAATTTTACAAAAGATGGAACCTTAGACTGCACTGATATTGCTTTCTTGGATGTTGAACAGAAGAAGTTTTCTAAACGAAAACTTGAATATGGCGACATAATTTTAGAGAAGTCAGGAGGTGGCCCAAAGCAAGCGGTTGGCAGAGTTATAATATTTGATAAAAAAGAAGGCGATTTTTCATTCAGTAATTTCACTTCTGCGATAAGGGTAAATAATAAGGCCGAGCTAGACTTTAAATTTCTCCATAAGTTTTTATATTGGACTTATGTTTCTGGTGTTACTGAGAAAATGCAATCTAACTCTACGGGCATTCGTAATCTAGATGGTAATGCGTACAAATCTATAAATTTGGAATACCCACCAATCCAAGAACAACAACGCATCGTTGCGATTCTTGATAAGGCGTTTGAGCAGATTGCCATTGCCCGCGCCAACACCGAAAAAAACCTGCAAAACGCCCGCGCCTTGTTTGAAAGCCATTTGCAAAACGTCTTCTCCGTTCGCCCTGAGCAAGTCGAAGGGCTGCATGGTTCGACAAGCTCACCACGGATGGGTGATGGGTGGGCATATAACAAATTAGGTGAGCTTGTTGCTTTATCAGAGTTGGCTACAGACATTACTGATGGCGACCATATGCCACCACCAAAATCAGCTAAAGGCATTCCGTTTATTACGATTTCAAACGTTAATAAACAATCTCGAAAAATCGATTTTAGTGATACCTTCACCGTAGCTCATGAGTATTACAACAAGCTAAAGCCTAATAGAAAACCACAAAAAGGTGACGTTTTGTATACGGTTACTGGGTCTTATGGCATTCCAATTGTTATTGATTATGAGCTAGAGTTTTGCTTTCAACGCCATATTGGCTTAATTCGCCCAAATAAAAATACAAACAGCAGATGGCTTTACTATTTACTCTTATCTCCATTGGTTTTTAAACAAGCAAGTGATGGAGCTACTGGTACAGCTCAAAAGACAGTATCTCTAAAAGTTTTAAGAAATATCAAAGTACCGCAGATGTCATTAGCAAAACAAGATGAAATCGTACGCACACTTGATGCCTTGTCTGAAGAAACCCAACGCCTAGAATCCCTCTACCAACGCAAACTTAACGCCTTGGATGCCCTAAAAAAATCGCTGCTACACCAAGCGTTTGCTGGCGAGTTGTAAGGGTGCTTTAACACCACTCGCCCTGAGCGCGTCTAAGGGCATTGCCATGGTTTGACTGTTCGGCAAGCTCACAGCGCACCACGAACGGACAAGGCGAGCCACTACAATCATCAATGCGCTGCCCGCGATTCAAGCATTAGAGGCCATGCCCTGCAACCCGCATGGATATTGGCTTGCAGGGCAAGTCTTTTTACCCACATTTGCATTGATGCCTTAAATAAACTTTATATGCTATTTGCATATAGCATATAAACGCAGTTATTCGCTTTTTGTGAATAGTGAATAAACCAGAAGTTACGTTATAAGTAACTGTTTTTATTGTATTGACATTTAAAATTAGATTGTTGTATGCTGTTTGCATATAGCATACAAAGGCATTTTATGGCTTCTTCAAACAATCAAAAGTCCGCATCTATGCGGCGCGCAGGTAATCGCCAATGGGGCTTGAAGCCTTTAGATTTGGCGGTATTGCTCATGTTGGTGATTATTCGCAAAGAGCCCAAATACACTTATGCGGCATTAGCAAAACTCTTGTTGCTTTCTCAGTTTGAGGTGCACGCTTCTGTGCAACGCCTGATTGCGGCAAAACTGGTGGTAGATGCAGGGGAGTATTTTCGCCCAGTGATGGAGGCAATAAGGCAGTATGTATTGTTTGGCGCAAGCTATTGCTACCCTGCCATGCGCGGAGAGGCCACCATTGGCTTTGCTACCGCTTATGGTGTACCGCCTTTGAGCGATAAGGTGCTGTTTTCGCAAGAAATGCCGCCCGTTTGGCCGCACCCAGAAGGTGACCAACGCGGGTTTGCACTGATGCCTTTATATGAAAACTTGCCATTAGCCGCTAAGGCTTTTCCGCCACTGTATGAGTTGCTGGCTTTATTTGATGCCTTGCGTATGGGGCAGGCGCGTGAGCGTGAGATTGCCATACAGCTTTTAAATGAGCGTTTGCAATAATGATTAACGACCCAAACCGCGCTATTTTGTTGTTAGTTGCCAACGCTTTAGGCGATTTGCGCGAAAAGGTGATTTTTGTGGGCGGTTGCGCTACTGGCTTGCTAGTGACTGTGCAACGTGCGCAGGTAATACGCCCAACCGATGATGTGGATATTGTGGCGCAAGTGGCGAATACTGCTGGTTATCACCAATTAGAAGCGCAATTGCGAGGCAAAGGCTTTGTGCAAGATATGAGCGCGAAAGCGCCAATTTGTAGATGGAGCTATCAAGGCGTTGCTGTTGATGTGATGCCAACTGATAAAAGCATTTTGGGCTTTGCAAATCGTTGGTATCCGCTTGCTATTGCACATGCAAATGAATTTATGTTGGATGCAGATAATAAAATTAGGCTAATTGCTGCGCCGTTTTTTATTGCCACCAAGCTAGAGGCATTTGAAGATAGAGGTAAGAATGATTTATTACTTAGCCATGATATGGAAGATATTGTGACCGTAATTGATGGCAGACCTTCATTGATTGAAGAGATGCGCCAATCTCCAGCAGAGTTACAAGCATACATTACTGAAAAATTTACTACGCTATTAAAAAATGAGGATTTTTTATCCGCGCTTCAAGGATATTTGCCCGGTGATTCAGCCAGCCAAAGCCGTTTGCCCTTGCTTGAGCGTAGGTTAAATGAGTTAGCCAATTTGGTTTGATAGTGAGATGTGATGCAAACGTGTATCAAAAACACGGTTTTTTGAACATAACCGTATTAACGTGATAAGAAAATGTGGTTTTTTGAACATGTTGTGCTTAACGTGATAAGATAATTGCGTTTTTTGAACAGTTCATTAGGGTGCGCAACGTGGATAGTTTACAGATTCCTAGTTTGACAAGTTTAGAGGTGAAAGCCGTTTGGCAACCTTTGGCTGAGGCACACCGTTATTTAGCCGAGCTTAAAGGCTTGTGCGAATCACTGCCCAATAGTGCAATTTTGTTGGATACGCTTTCTATTCAAGAGGCGAAAGATAGCTCTGAGATTGAAAACATTATTACCACGCATGATGAGTTGTATGCTTTTGAGCCAGCCAGCAGTTCATCAGCCGCGGCAAAAGAGGTGCAACATTATATTGGTGCGCTGCGCGTGGGTTATCACGATGTATTAGATTCTGGCTTAATTCGTTTAGCCACCATTTTGCGGGTGCAAGAAGAAGTTGAGCAAAACAACGCGGGCTTGCGCAAAGTGCCTGGCACGGTGCTTAAAAACCAAACGACTGGTGCAGTGGTGTATGAACCGCCACAAAATGCTGTGCTGATTGAAAAGCTCATGACTGACTTGGTTGAGTTTATTCATACTGACGATGCCTTAGACCCGATTTTACGCATGGCGATTGCACACCACCAATTTGAGAGCATCCACCCATTTTATGATGGTAATGGCCGCACTGGGCGCATTTTGAATTTGCTGAGTTTGCAACGAGAAGGCTTGCTAGACCTGCCCGTGCTGTATTTAAGCCGTTATATCACATCCACCAAAGCGCAATATTATCAATTGTTGCAATCTACCCGCGAGACGGGCGACTGGGTGCCTTGGTGTGCCTATATGGTAAAAGGTGTGGCCACGACCGCCAAGAGTGAAATTAAGCTGGTAAAAAACTTGCGCGATTTAATGCAGAACACTAAGCACCGACTACGTCATGAATTGCCTAAAATTTATAGCCAAGAGTTGCTAAATAATTTGTTTAGATACCCTTATACCAAAATTGAGTTTTTAGAAAACGATTTGGGGGTAAGCCGTATTACCGCGGGAAGGCATTTAGATACATTAGCCGCAAATGGCTTTGTAGAAAAACGTAAAATTGGCCGCAAAAATTTTTATATTAACCACCCCTTGTTTGCATTATTGACGCAGATTAGCCTAGATGATGAATGAAGCCGAAACCCGCGCAGAACATATAGACCGAGCCCTTAAAGCCGCTGGCTGGGGTGGGGTGGATGGCAGTTATATTAAGCGTGAGCACATTACACTTGGGCGTTTGCAAGGCGGCGGTAAACGCGGCACGCAGGAAATTGCCGATTATGTGCTGGTGTATAAAAACCATAAGCTGGCGGTGATTGAGGCGAAAGCTTGGGATAAACCTTATACAGAAGGCGTGGCGCAAGCCAAAACCTATGCCAAAAAGCTGAATAGCCGTTTTGCGTATGCCACTAACGGCCAGCGCATTTATGGCATCGATATGCACACGGGTAAAGAGGCGGATGTTACTCAATACCCTAGCCCAGATGAATTGTGGCAACAAACATTTGCAGAGCAAAACGCTTGGCGCGATGCCTTTGCGGAGATTCCGTTTGAAGACAAAGGCGGTACGTTTGGTGCACGTTATTATCAACACAATGCGGTTGAGGCGGTGCTGGAGGCGATTGCGAATAATCAAAACCGCATATTACTTACGCTAGCGACCGGCACAGGTAAGACGTTTATTGCGTTTCAATTAGCTTGGAAGTTGTTTTACAGCCGTTGGAATTTAAGCCGCGAGCTTAATGGCGATAAACCACGCAGACCACGCATTTTGTTTTTGGCAGATAGAAACGGCTTGGCCGACCAAGCGTATAACGCATTTTCTGCCTTTGCTGAAGATGCGTTGGTGCGCATTGCGCCCGATGAAGTTAGTAAAAAAGGTCGCGTGCCTAAAAATGGCAATATCTTTTTTACCATTTTTCAAACCTTTATGAGCGGTGCGGATTTAGATGGTAATCCTGCCCCCAACTTTGGCGAATACCCGCCAGACTTTTTTGATTTTATTATCATCGACGAATGCCACCGTGGTGGCGCGAATGATGAGGGCAATTGGCGCGGGATTTTAGAATACTTCTCCCCCGCTGTTCAACTGGGCTTAACCGCCACCCCTAAACGCAAAGACAATGTTGATACTTATGCTTACTTTGGCGAACCAGTTTATGTGTACTCTCTGAAGGAAGGCATTAACGATGGCTTTTTAACACCATTTAAAGTGAAACAAATTGCCACAACGCTAGATGAATATATATACACCCCAGGGGATGGCGTGGTGGTGCAAGGTGAGGCTGAGCCAGGCAGATTGTATAAAGAAGGTGATTTTAACCGCATCATAAAAATCCCTGCGCGCGAGCAATACCGCGTAAAGCTGTTTATGGAGCAAATTAACCAACGTGAAAAAACCTTGGTCTTTTGTGCCTCGCAAGAGCATGCATTGGAAGTGCGCGATTACATTAACCAGATTAAAACCAGTAAAGACCCAGATTATTGCGTGCGCGTGACCGCGGCAGATGGTGCGCTGGGTGACCAATATTTAAAAGCGTTTCAAGATAACGATAACGCAATTCCGACCATACTCACCACCTCGCAAAAGCTTTCAACAGGTGTAGATGCGCGCAATGTGCGCAATATTGTGTTGATGCGCGAAGTGAACAGCATGATTGAGTTTAAGCAGATTGTGGGGCGCGGTACGCGCCTTTATGACGGCAAAGATTATTTTACGATTTATGACTTTGTTAAAGCGCACCATCATTTTAGTGACCCTGAGTGGGATGGCGAGCCAGAGCCGATTGAGCCTGCTGAGCCGAGTGACAAGGCTAAGCCGAATGGTGTTGAACAGCCCAAGCAACCTTATACTCCAGAACCGAAACCCGAGAAAATTTTAATTAAACTCTCAGATGGTAAAACACGAGAGATTCAACATATGATGGCAACCAGTTTTTGGGGAGCCGATGGCAAGCCCATGTCTAGCGCTCAGTTTTTGGAAACTTTGTTCGGCGTGCTGCCCGAGTTTTTTAAAGATGAGGATAAGCTACGTGAAATATGGAGTAACCCAGAAACGCGCAAAAAATTACTTGAAGGCTTGAGTGAAAAAGGCTTTAACAAAGAAGTGTTAACAGAAATGCAGTGCATTATTGAAGCAGAAAATAGCGATTTATTTGACGTGTTAGCGCATGTGGCATTTGCACTGCAACCAATTACACGCATTAGCCGTGCTGCAAATGCAAAAAGTGAAATTCACCAACATTTTGCGGACAAGCAATCAGCTTTTATTGATTTTGTTTTAGGGCAATATATTAAACAAGGTGTGGATGAGTTAAGCCAAGAAAAACTGAAAGATTTAATCGGTCTTAAATATCAGTCTATTCATGACGCCACTTCAGAATTAGGCAACACATCAGAAATTAGACAATTATTCGTAAAATTTCAAAAGTACTTATATCAACCAAGTGGTGAAATTTAATTTTGTTCATTTTTTACTGATGTTCACGAAACGTGAACATTGCAGTTAATTGAATGCGGTTAGTTGTCCTAAATGCCGAGCAATAGATAAAAGCAAGTAACTAAAATGCTGAAGGGTTTTAATGATTGGGGTAACTTTTGGGGTAACTAAACACTTTTAAATTACATAACTTGTTGTATTTTATAATATTACACTTGGTGTTTGGTTGACTCTTTCCCACCAATTTAAGGCCATATCTACGGATATGGCCTTTTTTTTTGTTCCGTCTAATCCGACCACCCACCAAACAACTGCGTAGCTAAATCTACGCTCATTTATCAATATGTTTGCTACCGCACAGTTGATACCCTACTTCAACTATAGTATTAATACAAAGTGAGTACTGATTAGGTACTATAAATATTAGTGTTGATTGAGCAACCAATCAATTATTTAATTTAGCTTAGGAAAATATGCCTTCAAATAACTCAGAATTATCTGACTTGTTCATGCCCTTTCAATTTGGGCCTTATAAGTTAAGCAATAGAATTGTGATGGCACCTCCCACGCGGAGCCGTGCACAAGTGGGTGATGTGCCTAGTATACTTGCGGCTAAATATTATAGTCAGCGTGCTACTGCGGGGTTAATTATTGCAGAGGCAACCCAGATTTTTGCTCAGGGTAAAGGGTATGCATTCACGCCAGGTATTTATAATGATGCACAAGTTCAAGGCTGGAAATCGATTACCGAAGCCGTGCATAAAGCTGGCGGCCGAATCTTTTTACAGTTATGGCATGTAGGTCGCATATCGCACCCTTCATTGCAACCTTCTCATGCGTTGCCTGTTGCGCCATCGGCAGTTAAGCCAGAAGGAACAGCATTTACTGAAGAAGGCTTTGTTCCTTTTGTTACCCCAAGAGCTTTAGAAACTAGCGAAATGGCTGGCATTGTTGAGCAATATCGCGTGGCTGCGCAATATGCACTTGATGCGGGCTTTGATGGTGTAGAAATTCATGCCGCTAATGGCTATTTGATTGATCAGTTTTTACGTGATAGCTCCAATCATAGAACCGATATTTACGGTGGTTCTTTAGAGAACAGAACTAGGTTGCTAATGGAAGTAACCGCTGCGGTCGTTTCTGTTTGGTCTGCTGACCATGTTGGGGTTAGGTTGTCACCTGTTAGCCCTGCAAATGATATTAGCGATAGCGACCCTGCCACTCTTTTCCGCTATGTGGTGGGGCAACTTAATAAATTTAACCTGTTGTATTTACATGTTATTGAGGGTGTGACTGGCGGACCACGTAATGTTGATAATGGCTTTAACCTACAAACACTTAGAAAACTATTTAACGGCGTTTACATTGGAAATAATGGATATAACAGAGGAATGGCAATTTCAGCGCGTCAAGAAAATCTAGTGGATATGGTTGCATTTGGACGGACATTTATTTCGAATCCAGACTTGGTTGCTCGCCTTAAACTTAACGCGCCTTTAAATAAACTTGATGCTGATACACTTTATGGCGGTGGCGCAAAAGGCTATATTGATTACCCTTTTCTTAGCAAAGAAAAAGCGCCAGAATTAATAGGTTGAGTATTTACAACGTGTCATTAAAATAAATCGGAGAGCGCCATGTCGAGTCACACATACAAAATTATAGAGTTAGTTGGATCTTCACCCGTTGGCACTGACGATGCAATTAAAAATGCCATTGCCAAAGCTTCTCTCACCCTTAAGCATTTAGAATGGTTTGAGGTAGTTGAAACGCGTGGACATATTAAAGAGGGAAAAGTTGCTCACTTTCAAGTCACAATGAAGGTGGGCTTTAGAATAGAAGGTTAACTTTAGTCAATTGTTTTAACGCAAATAAAAAGCCCAGCGATTTCTCACTGGGCTTTTTATTTACAAATGAACTGATTGATTATTTGTTCATTACGTACATTGTTACTTCAAAGCCAAAACGCATTTCTGTAGCTGCTGGTGTTGTCCACATGATTCGGTATCCTTTTTAGTTTGGCGATTCACAATGATTCGCTCCATGTGTTGCATTATGAGCGCTATCTCAAAACCAACCCTATGCACTTAGCGTAATTTTGCCTAGTGATTTTGCTTAAATGTTATTGATATGATTTAGTAAATATTGGGCATGTGCTTGCACTGCATCCACTTCTGCCGGACTAAATCGATCCACATTTTTAGTCATTAAAGCAGTACGTGGGTTGCGGCTAAAGGTGTCGTAATGCTTAATTAAAAAATTCCAGTAAAGCGTGGTGGTAGGGCAAGCAGCTTCGCCCGTTTTCAGCTCTGGTTTGTACTTGCAATTGCCACAATAATTACTCATGCGTTTAATATAGGCGCCGCTGGCGATGTATGGCTTACTAGTGAAGCGCCCGCCGTTGGCATACAAGGCCATGCCAGCAACATTAGGTAACTCTACCCACTCTACGGCATCCACATACACGGCTAAATACCAAGCTTCGACCTCACGTGGGTTTAATTCTGCCAAAATACCAAACATACCCGTCACCATTAAGCGTTGAATATGGTGTGCATAGCCATGCTGCATGGTGTCACTAATAGTTTGCTTCATGCAGCTCATGTGTGTATTGCCATTCCAATACCAGCTGGGCAATGGGCGCGTATGCTGGTAATGATTGCTCTCACTCATTTTTGGCATATCTAGCCAATATACCCCACGTATAAACTCGCGCCACCCTAAAATTTGCCGAACAAAGCCTTCTACGCTGGCAAGTGGTAATTGATGTTGATGATAAGCCGTAACCGCAGCGGCAATGACTTCTCGCGGGTTTAGCAATTTTAAATTAAGCGAAGTAGAAAGCAGAGAATGCCATAAATATGGGCTTTGGCTGCCATTGCTTGATTGCCACATCGCATCTTGATGATCGCCAAACCCTATCAGCTTGTTTTTAAGAAAGTTACTTAGGAACTCAAGAGCAGCAGCACGGGTAACTGGCCAAATAAAGTTTTTTAGCGACCCTGGGTGATTAGGAAAATGCTTTTCTATAGCTTCTATAACTTCTTGAGTAATGGCGTCAATATTTATTTGTGGTGCTGTAGGTACATTTTGTGGGCCTGCTTTGCCAAAAGTTTTACGATTTTCAGCATCATAATTCCACGCGCCACCTACTGGCTCATCACCCTGCATTAACACGTCATACTTTTGGCGCATTTTGCGGTAGAAAAACTCCATGCGTAATTGCTTATTAGCTTTTGCCCAATGGTTAAAATCTGCTTTGGAACACATAAAATGCGTGTCATCACGCACCGCTAAGTGCGTATTCATTTCTTTGCACAGCGTGATTAAATCTTGCTCTAGCCTATATTCACCAGGCTCGCAAACAATCACTTGCTGCGGCTTTAAGATGGAGATTTGCTGCGCCCAAGCAGCTTTTAGCGTTGTAAAATCATGTTCGCCAAGTTTTAAATAGCTGGCCTGTAAACCATTGGGATATTGATTTGTGAGCGCCTTGTAGAAGTGGCGCATAGCAGATAAAAACAATACAATGCGCGCTTTATGGCTCCAAACTTGTGTGGCTTCATGGCTCACTTCCGCCATAAAAATCGCATCTTGTGTCGGATCAAAATCCTCTAGCGCAGGGTTATCAAAATTTAATTGGTCGCCCAAAATTAGAATAAGGTGTCGTGTCATGTCTTGGTTTTCGATAATGTTCGACATTTGTCAGAGCAATATTTGATGTCAGCCCAGTTTTTAGCCCAAGACTTTCGCCACACCATGCTTAGGCCACACTGCACACAAATTTTGCTGGGCAAGTTAATTTTATTGCCCTTAAATGTACTTTTAACTTTCAATGAGTATTTGCTAATTTATTCAGCAACAACTTGGCCGTCTTTGTAACGGGTTGTAGATTTTATACTGCCATCTTTATCCCAAGCATATTCAACGCCTTCTTTTTTACCATGTATAAAATTTGCCTCTAACCTTTTTTGTCCATTTTCATACCACTGCGTAAACATGCCATGTTCTTGCCCTGCTTGGTAATGCGCATCAAGCTTAAGCTGGCCATTTTCGTACCACTGGTTCCAAACACCGTCTTCTTTATCGTCCACATAGTTCGTTTGAATCTGCTTGCTACCATTTGGGTAATAAAAAATCTCAAGACCTTCTTTTTTACCTTTTTTAATAGTAACTTCGTATTTTGGTTTGCCATCGGAAAATTTCTCGACATGCTTTCCCGTAAAGTTTTTATCAAAAAAGGTTTCTGCACTAGCCATAGTGCTTATTGCAAGCAAAATAATTACAAGTAAATTGACGCTTAATTTGTACATAACGTTATATTTTAATGAATCGACTCATTATGATACCAATGAGATTGAAATGTTCCCGCTGAGGTGAATTTAGCCATTTGTGAACTTTACACCCAGTTAATTATTTGGGTAATTAACGTCAACATTTAGAGTAATGTCTGATATGCAGATTAAGTTGATTTATATAATCCACAACATTGATTGTGGCTTTTGTATTTTTAAGCGGATAATTTATTAATTATTTATTTGAGGATTTAACAATGACTTACCAAGTACTAATTACAGGCGCCAATCGTGGCATTGGCTTAGAATTCACTGAACAATATGCGCAAGATGGTTGGGACGTGCTTGCTTGCTGCCGCGACCCTCAGCATGCTAGCGCCTTGCAAACTTTAGCAAGTACACATGCCAACATTCGTATATTGCATTTAGATGTGGCAGATTTTGCACAAATTGATGCGCTAGCTTTGCAACTAAAAGATGAAAAAATTGATGTGCTAATCAATAATGCAGGCGTTTACCCTGAAAGTGGTTTGGGTGATGCAAATACGGAAAATTGGCTAGATGCGTTTAAAATCAACAGCATTGCACCATTAAAAATGGCAACAGCTTTTACCGCCCATATTGCAAATAGCGAGCTTAAAAAAATAGCCACACTTTCCAGCAAAATGGGCAGCATGAGCGACAACACTGGCGGCGGCAGTTACATTTATCGTAGTACAAAAACGGCTGTGAATATGGTCATGAAAAGTCTTTCAATAGACGTAAAACCTGCAGGTATTGCCGTGGTGACTTTGCACCCAGGTTGGGTACTCACAGACATGGGCGGCAGCAATGCATTAATCGATACTAAAACTAGCGTAGCATGTTTGCGTCAGGTGATTGAGAATTTGAACTTAAATAATACTGGGAAATTTATTGCTTATGATGGCAAAGAGATTGCTTGGTAGCACCTAGCCATTCTTAGCTGCGCTCAGAATGACGGTGTTTAGGAATTTTACTGCGCCTTAAACGGCGCGCGCTCTTCTAGTTCGTTGGTGTAAGCGGCAATACCTTGCGATTCTTGCGTAATAAACGCTTGAATAGCATGCGCAAACTCAGGGTGCGCGATTTTGTGAAACGAGCAAGTTGAACGCGGCTTAAAGCCTCGCGCTAACTTGTGTTCGCCTTGCGCGCCACCTTCGAAATATTGAATATTTTCTACTATACAAAATTCTTGAGCTTGGTAATAACATAGCTCAAAATGCAAATTAGGCACATATCTCAAACTACCCCAATAGCGGCCATACAAAGTGGTTTGGTGATAAATATTCAGTGCAGCGGCAATTGGCTCGTCCTCTAAATACGCCAATATCAACAAAATGTTTTGCGGCATACTACGGCCGATTTGTTGAAAAAATGCGGATGTTAAATAAGGCGTTGAGTGATGCTCAAGGTAGGTATTTTCATAACATTCGTAGAAAAAATGCCATTGCTCTGGTGTAATGTCGGCACCTTTGATGCGTTTACAAACCACCCCTGAGGCAGTAACTTTTTTACGTTCTTGGTGAATCTTTTTACGTTTATCGTGGCTGAGTGTACGTAAGAAATCTTCAAAATCCGTAAAGTTGTCATTTTGCCATCTAAATTGCACACCGTTACGCTGCAACCATCCTGCTTGTTCTAACAAGGTAGCAGAAGCATCATCAGGGAAAAGCACATGTGCGGACGACAACTGATGTTTGTGCATAGTTTCAGCGAGCGCTTCCACCATCAGCGCTTGTGTTTGGGCGCTATTTGCAATCAACCTCTGGCTAGTAATGGGCGTAAATGGAATGGCTGAAACTAATTTAGGGTAATAACTTAAGCCATTGCGCTCATATGCTTCTGCCCATGCCCAGTCAAATACGTATTCACCATAAGAATGGCTTTTTATGTACAGTGGCATTGCGCCAACCAATTTGCCATCATCATGCACTAGCATTGGGTAAGGCTGCCAACCTGTGCCTTTACCAACTGAACCTGAAGTTTCCAGTGCGCTTAAAAACGCATGGCTGAGTAGTGGCATATCGCCCACTAAGGCATCCCAACTTTGGGCATCAACCTGCTGAATGCTATCGGTGATTTCGAGAATCAAACTCATCAGTGGCTAAATCTATAGCTGCAAAGAAAATGAAAGTATAGTTTGGGGAAATAACGTTGAGTACAACGCAATGATAGCTAATAGGTGCGCTTTTTGGAATTATTAGAGGCTTGCTTGCTTTTAGATTTTGTTGCACTTGAATTATCTGTTGCCTGCAGTTTTTGCGCTTCTATAGCAGCTTCTGCAGCATTTCTACGTTCAGCCGCGCGATATTGGGCATCTTGAAGTTCTTCTAATGAAATAACACCGTCTTGATTCGTGTCCACTTGACTAAAAAGCCGTGCAATTTGCGGTAGTTTTTCTGT
>JAYTRW010000094.1:0-1953 GCA_043745985.1 Methylotenera sp. | reverse complement strand
GGTAAATGTTGATGTAAATGACGTGATTAAGAAAGGTCAGGTGTTGGTTGAGCTTGATACTTCAAAATTAAGTGATCAGGTGTTGCGTTCAAAAGCGTCTTTGGCAGCAGCGATTGCCAAAGTTGCACAGACCGAAGCGACCATAAAATAATCCGCATCCTCTTTGCAAAGGCTGGAAGAGGTATCTCGTTTATCAGGTGGTAAAGTGCCGTCTAAATCTGAGCTTGATACGGGTCGCGCCGTGTATGATGCACGTGCTGCAATATCAACAGACCAAATTAATTTATCTAAAGCCTCAATTGTTGCCCCTTCAGATGGCATCATCTTGACGCGTGCAGTTGACCCAAGTAATGCTGTGGCAGCCTCTCTGCAAGCAGTAACCTTGTTTACGATGGCGGAAGACTTAACTAAATTACGCCTTTGGGTTTATGTGGATGAAGCGGATGTTGGCTCGGTTAAGCTAGATCAGGATGCTACTTTTACCGTAAGTGCTTATCCAACACGTAAGTTTCCGGCACGTATTACGCGAGTAGGTTTTGGTTCTACCATTACCATAACGTAGTGACTTACCTGACTTATTTAGATGTTGATAATACTGACCTTAGCCCCGGTATGACAGCGACAGCCACTATTAAAGCCCCACAGGTGATTGATGCCTTGCTAGTGCCTAATACCGCGCTGCGATTTACGCCAGCCTCTGCCGACTCTGACAAGTCAGCGTCGGCGAATAAAAAAGGACTGGCTACTAACTTAATGCCAAGCATGCCGCGCAATAAGAGTAATCGTAAATCTGGTGCTGAAAGAGCCAACGTAGCCTTAGCTAAGCAAGTGTGGGTATTGCCTAAGGGTGGCGGCGCGGCAATTGCCGTTGCTGTGAAATCTGGTATTAGTGATGGCCATATGACGCAGATAATCGGTGGTGTTTGAAAGTTGGCATGCAAGTGATCACTGATCAGAAGGTGGTAGCACAGTGAGTGAGTTATTAACCCAACAATCACAAGCAAAACAGCCACTGATACAATTAATAGATGTTAAGAAAACCTATGGCTCAGGCTCAACTGAATTTCTTGCCTTAAAAGGGATTGATTTAAGTATCTATGCAGGTGAGTTTGTCGCCATTATGGGGCCAAGCGGTTCGGGGAAATCTACCGCCATGAATATTCTTGGCTGCTTAGATAGCCCTAAATATGGTCAGTATCTGTTTAAGGGCGCGCATGTAGAAGACTTAACTCGCGATCAGCACGCACGGCTGCGCAGACGCTTTCTGGGTTTTGTTTTTCAAGGCTTTAATTTACTCGCACGTACCACCGCGCAAGAAAATGTTGAGCTACCATTACTTTATCGAGGCGATAATGCGGAAAAGCGGCGAGCAGCGGCGACCAAGGCGTTAGCCTCAGGAGGATTGACTGGTCGGGAGCATCACACGCCTGCAGAATGCAGAACTTTCAGGCGGTCAGCAGCAACGTGTCGCCATTGCGCGTGCCAATGTGACTGAGCCAGCGGTGTTAGTCGCCGATGAACCCACAGGGAATTTAGACACGCAACGCAGCCATGAAATTATGGCGCTTTTAGTGGCACTCAATAGAGACCAAGGTATAACCGTGTTAATGGTGACACATGAGTTAGACATGGCTGCATACGCGCATCGAATAGTGACTTTTGTCGATGGCAAAATCGCAAAAGATGAGGTGAATGAGCATCCTACAATGCCTAGTTCTATGAACTCCTGCTTGGCTGATTCAAATGTGTCAGATACCAATACGACTGAGGTTATTTAATGTTATTAAGTGTATTCATGTTAGCGTTGCGTTCGGTTAGGCGCAACTTACTACGGTCGTTTTTGACCATACTTGGCATTGTGATTGGGGTTGCTGCCGTGATTACCATGGTGACATTAGGTAATGGCGCTACCCAAGCAATTAAGACGCAAATTTCAAGCCTCGGTACAAATTT
>JAYTRW010000093.1:0-6297 GCA_043745985.1 Methylotenera sp. | reverse complement strand
GGCCGCGATCAGCATTATAAGCAGGATGTTGTATATGTTGTAAATCTAGGGTCAGCCAAGCATATTTGGATACTTCCACATTATAAAATACCTCTAAGATATTTTCGCTTTTATAGTTAAGCTGGCCATCCCCCAAGAAAAATCCTATACCACCTTCTCTTAGGTACTGGCGATGAGCATTAGATAATCCATTGATTGCGAACGCCAGACCTAATTTGTCATTTGGACGTTTCCAGCTAGCCCCTTTGATTAAAGCACCACCAGAAAGTGATCGGTCAATTTCTGTAAATGCGTAAGTTTCAGTTTTACCATCAGCCCACATTGCACGGCCAAACAACCCAATATTTGAGTTGATTTCTTGTTCGAGATTAAGACCAACCCCAACCTTATCCTGATTACCAAAGCGCACCTGATTTAAATCAGGCGTTGTAGCGTTTAATGCGCTCAACTCAAGAGCATCTTGGTAGCGGGACATTTTGGTGTGATTATGAAACGCTAGCAATCTTAGCTTGCCGGGCTTTCCATCAATCTCATGGGCATGTTCAATTTCAATTTGATCGCCATAATGTTCAAGAGTATTAGGGTCAAGTGCCAGTTGGTTTGGCTCTTTAGGTTGAATAAATCGCCCAGCCCGAACTGCCCAGCCATCACGATTATATTCCAGCGCTGCTCCCCATGAATAACCACGTGCATCAGCAGCATAATCATATGCGCCATGCGTCATAATGGACCAATTTAAAAATTGAGTGCGTGGATCATGGCTATAGATATTATTATCAAATATATCTAGTATAGACACATTACCTAGCGTCAATACAACTCTATTTTTATCTACATGACCTGCAAGCTGATTTATCCCAGACTCGACTTCTTCTGACTCGCCGCCTAAGCCCCAAGTCTGGCGTAGAAAAAACCGAGCGCGATAAAGAACTGGTTTTGCACCTGATGTACGTGCTAACTCACCATTAGTAAAACCACCCAAGCCTGTCAAATCAGAAAATGCTACACCTTGCGATACTTCTGGGTTTAAATATAGCTCACTACCTTGCCACAATCTAACACCAAGAGCCGCGGTAGCCGTAAACGAATAACTTTTATGTGCATCAGATGACAGGCTGTTAACTGAAGAATAAGGAGAATGAAAGGCTTCATTTTTTTGCCAAACATAAGTGGATTGAAACTTAGCGCCCCAATCTTCTTGAGTAGCTTCTGCTAAGCCCAGTTTGGGGATTGATAATCCCATTATGCCTAATGTAATCAATATTTTTTTGTTATTCATTTTGGACCACGCAATTCATTTTTGCTTAAATTAAGCCTCATTTATTGTATTAAGATTTAATGACATTAATATGTCGAATTTATATAGGCGCCAATAGTAAAAACTTAGTGATGATGTCCAGCATGTTCATCTATCTCACCATCAGCTAGACGAACAATAGCTAAGCCAGACCAAATACTTAATGTTGCCATAACTAATGCCACTAACAAATCTGGCCAGCTTTGTGAGCTTCCAAATACCCCGATTGCAGCCAATATAACGGCAACATTGCCAATGGCATCATTTCTGCTACAAAGCCAAACTGACCGCATATTGGCATCACCAGAACGATAACGATATAACAGATAGGCAACTAAGCCATTAATAAACAAAGCTAACAAACCAATCCAACCCATGGTGAGTGGTTCAGGTACGGAGCCGGTTGAAAAATGTTGCCAGCCACGCCACAGTACAAATATCCCCATCAATACCATAGCCACTCCTTTTGTCTTCGCTAATCTCGACCTCCATACTGACGCTAAGCTTAACGCTATTAGACTAAGTGCAAAGTTAACGCTATCGGAGAAGAAATCAATGGAATCTGCAAATAACGCTACAGATGCGGCAGATGAAGCACCCATAATTTCCAAGACGAACATGCCTAGATTGAGTATTAAAGCTACCCAAAGTACTATCACATATCTTTTATCAGCCACTTGTAAGCTATCACCGCTATTAGAACAGCATCCTATGCTCATCATTAAGCCCTTTTAAATTTAATAGAATCTAGTGTAAAGTCTATGGTAACTATAGGGTCAAGAGTTTTTTGGAGGCAATATGAAAATTGGCGAATTGGCAATACTGACTAATTGCGATGTTCAAACCATTCGTTATTATGAACGCGAAGGACTCATTGAGTTACCTGCACGTTTGGATTCTGGCTATCGAAACTATGAAACAAGGCACGAGGAGCAATTACATTTTGTGTGTCATTGCCGATCACTAGGCATGCCTATTGCGGAAATTAAATTATTGTTAGCATTCAAATATCAACCTCAGCTTGGTTGCAAAGAAATTAATGATTTATTACTTAAACAAATTGAACGTACAAAAAAACAAATCAAGTCTTTGCAGATCTTAGAGAAACAGCTACTTAATTTAAGTACCAGTTGTCAAGAAGCGCGTACTGCGAGTGAGTGTGGGATTCTAAAAAATCTTACAGAGGCATCTGTGGGAAGACCTTGTGATTGTCATAATGAACAGAAGTAAATCATGCTGCGAAATAAACTAAATGTTTTGTAAGTCCACAAGTTTAAATGTCTGCTTAGGGCTGAAGCAGACCTTAAGTGACACAACCGTTTTAAGAAACTCAATAACTAAACAAATTTTCTTTATATATAAAAAAGTTAAAAGAAACTGATGATTTAGATCTCAACTCTTCCAAATAATCAGCCCACTGTTGCATCATTAATGTGCGTTGTTTAATAAATTTTGTTCGGTTATATGCGGTTCCTAAAGTATCAGGCACACTATGTGCGAGTTGGTGTTCAATTATATGCGGATCAATATTCAGGCGTTCATGCAAAATAGCTCTAGCCATTGCTCTAAAGCCATGTCCAGTAATTTCAGTTTGAGTGTTGTACCCCATACGTTTTAAAGCGGCATTGATAGCTGCTTCAGACATTGCTCGCATTGGGTCATGTCCATTGTTAAAAACGTATTCTCGGCTACCTGTAACTGGAAACAAATCGCGCAGAATTTCAATGGCTTGTTTTGATAAAGGTACCAGGTGATCGGTTTTAGCTTTAGTTACGAGATACTTCCAAGTACCAGCCTCTAAATCAATATCTGCCCATTTTGCTTGGCGTAGCTCACCTGGACGAACAAATACTAACGGGGCCAATCGCAAAGCTTGCCTCACTACAAAAGTCCCTGTAAAACCCTCTTAGCACGCAATAATTCCGCGACTTGAGCAGGTTCGATCAAACTAGCCATGTGTTTCACTTGGGGCTGTGGCAAAGCGCTTGATAAATCACTTGCCGGATTATTTTGGCATTTACCATGTTGCTTGGCATATCTAAAAACTTGGCTAGAGATATTTAGTACTTTGTGGCCAGTCTCAATTTTATTACCGTCACATATGCGTTTAATACAAGCTAAGACCTCCATTGGTGTTATCGCGTCAACAGGTTTCTTACCTAGCCATGGCAGCAGGTGAATTTCAAGACGTCGCATAGTATTGTGCTGATAGCTTGCTACTTTGCCTTGCTTGGCCACAAGCACCCATTCACGCGCGACTGCTTCAAATGAGTTAGTCAATGCGTCTATGCGTGCGGTTTTAGCTGTTTTTTTTGCTTCGGATGGGTCAACACCTCTAGCTAGCAGCTCACGTGCTTCCAAATGCTTAGCCCGTGCATCGGCTAAGGTAACTACAGGGTAAGTACCGAGTGAAAGTGTTTTTTGTTTGCTATCAAACCTGTAGGCAACTCTCCAAAGTTTAGATCCAGTAGATTTGATAAACAGATACAAACCTTTTTCATCACTTAGTTTGTAATCTTTATCAGCGGATTTGGCTGCCTTGATTTTGATGTCGTTTAGCATTTGTTGGTATCGTTAATTGCAAAAACATAAGATACCAACACTTATACCATCATATTAATGCGGTCGAACGAACAGGAACTATGTAGAACGGAGATAAACAATAAATCTATTATTAATTAATAAGTTATGGTCTATAATGAACTTTAATGATCTGTAAAAAACTGATTAATGGTCACGGAGAGACTCGAATATCGTCTGCAATCCATTGCCAGTATTAAACCTTATAAAATCGAATGTTGTTTTTGTACGTATTTTTGTACGTTTTTTACTTCACTTGCTTAACATTTTATGGCGTGCGAATTATATCAAATAAATATGGCTTTAAATTGAATTGTTGATTAAACTTTTTTTTATGATGTTTATGGTTATATAACTATCAAGCGGCACCTTCAATTTAATACAAAGACTTTTAGCCTTGCCCAAAATTAATGTGGTTTGCAACAAATTAATCCTAGCTGTAATTTAAGATAAAAGACCGCGATTGTGGCCATATCGTTCATTATCGTTATTAAATAATTAGTATTAATTAATTGCTATATTTTCTTCTGGTATATTTTTGAGCCTAGCTGCTTGCCTTAGCAGCTATTCTAACCCCCCGTTGATTTAATCCTGACTAGACATTACGGATAATCACTAGTAAGTATTGTGTGATGTGCATAGGGTTACATTTCAATCAATGCGTATTATATGAATTATGCAAGATGTACTTGCAAGTGAATTTAACTTAAAGGATATATATCATGTGGACAACACCAGGAGCTACAGAAATGCGTTTTGGCTTTGAAGTTACAATGTACGTAATGAACAAGTAATAAGTTCTAACGCACGAAACAACCTATTCAGTAGTGAGTAGGTTTTTTTTCGACTAAATATCTCTACTTTAGATGATAACAATTTGAATTTAATTAAATAATTGTTATTGATTGTTTCAACTCATAAAGCATTGATTTAATTGAACTTAATCTATTAATTTAATTGATTATTTAGTATTACCCTTACGTCTATTTCTCTTTATATTCGATGCTTTGATATAACTGATTGTTTTTTTAAATAGGGGTGGTAACTTGAAGTAAGTTATTGATTTATATGTAAAATATATAACTGACATATCAAGCTGATTAACTCATTTATTCTGCATTACTTTTTGATATTAACTCGTCACTGAAACATTACCTAAAATGAAACGCTATACACAGGATAGCGTTTGATGTTTTTAGTGCCTAATTCACTATATAGCGTTTATGTAATAAAACTACCTTTGCCTTTTGAGCGCTTTATATCAACGAACGATTTTTTAACCTTGCTACAATCTTGGTGTGGTTTATCAATCCCTAGCATTTGAGCGTATGGCATAGGGTCATGTGAGATTGCGTCACGAACGCAAGCCCAAATAGCCGATAACATCACGCTATCAGCCTTTAAACGCGACAATACAAGTTTTACAATGCTTTGTTTGTCCACCTCGCTTAAACGCTTCTTATCGCTTCTACTCAAGCCGTAGCGCTTTGCCACCTCACTATGAAACAAATTGAGTAAACGCATCAAGTTGCCTTGACCACCTATGAGTTTATTGCCTTGCATCTTGCCATCAATTAAAGGCAATATAACCGCGTGCGCGTGAGGCGCGCTTTCATCTAAGTGAACGTCAAAACTTAGCAATTCACCCGCAAAGTTTTCTTTTACCCACTTTAAGCAATCCATAAAAAACGGCTTAGTATCTTGTTGATGTCGATCAATCGGTAAACTAAAGATAATCTCTACTGCCATCACGCCATTTTTACGTGGCTGTTCAATGCCAGCTGTCAGCATTTGTACCTTTGCATGAGTCGCTATCTCTTGAGGCGTGCCATCACTAGCCAAACAATAGTTTAATGATGTTCTAGTCGCGTCAATATTCGCACTGGCGCCACGTTCTAGCTGTAGCGTGCGTTTATTGTGTTGCAATGCGATTAAAACACCATTTTTACCTTTGATTGTACCTAGTCGTAATAAGTGACTAGATGCCATCGTTTAACTTCTTTGCAACTGTGTTAAAAAAGTGATGATGCCTATCAGTTCACTTTCAGTCATGTAAGCCAAATCATGCGCTATTGCATGGCTGTTACACTTCACACAAAGCGCGTAGGCGCGGTTTAATAGCTGGTGGTATATCATCATGCCACCTCACTGTTTATTAACGGTTTTACAGGTTCTATCTGCGTTAATACGTACTTTGCTATTGCATGATGTTTGATATTGTCGGGAGTAGTTTCATTCACCCTAACTGTATCGATTAGATAACCCATTTCTCGTAATTCTTTTATTCGTGCTGCTGGCATCATAATCCCGTAGATATGCCTTAAATCAATCGTGCTTTGGGGTTTAATCACTAGCGCGGAATAAACAATTTTGTGTTGGTTATTGATGCTGGTATTATTGAGGTTCAATGTTGTATCGGG
>JAYTRW010000092.1:0-1960 GCA_043745985.1 Methylotenera sp. | reverse complement strand
ATGGTAAAACTTTTGCAGAAACTTTGCAACAATCTGGAATTACGCCTGAAGCGTTAATCCAAACGCTACCCGACGTCGCAAAGCAAATGGTAGAAGCGCAAGAAACTAATGGTGACGTGCGCATATCAACAGCAGACTATGCCACTCATATCGCGCCCACAGATTTAGGCAAAGCGTTACAGCCACACCTTAAGACCGACCCCGAAGCAATGACATATCAAGAGGCTCAAGCGTTTTATCAAACCCAAGGGGACGCGCTTAATGCCCATGCCGAAAAACTTGCAACAGATAATCAAGATATTCAAGCAAATAAAGACGACCAGCAACAAGTACACGATACTATTTTAGGGCAGCTTAACGACACCAATCGGTTTCCTTTAGACGTGAATAAGCAGTACGCCGCGCTTGCGCGCGATCACTATACTACGCGTGCCGAGCAATTAGGGATTAAACCTAGCGAGTTATATGAGAAGTATCCCTTAAATGTAGATAGCACGTTTAAAGACGAAGAACATTTAAACCAAGAAGGCACAAAATCTAATGTACTCTTTGAAGTAGCCCCAGATCCAAACAATAAAGCGCTAAGCGCAAAGTGGGATACCTTAGCGCAGGGGGATCGTCACGATATATCTAAAGAAGTAGCAACTCATATATTGCCTGATATATTAAAAAACGAAAAAACAACAGGCCGCATGGTAACTCAAATCGGAGGGTATGAAGACAAAACAAACCCAACCTTGAACCTTAAAGTTGATGATCCTAAAAAAGTAATAGCAGTGGCAAAAGCTTTAGGGCACGCGCTATCTCAAGATTCTGTGGTTGCGCATTCGGATTCCAAGCAACGCGGTATGGAAAAAACAGGTATCGTAACCCTAGACTTGCCTAAGAATTTAGAACCAAATGCCGTACACGAAGTCTATTCTAAGTTAAGAGAATTAGAGCAGGACGGTGAAAAAATTATTGGCGGACACTCCACAGCCGATAATCAAATGGTACTATATAACTTTAGCAAATTATCTACCGAGAAGTTTGCCGAAGCGATTAAGACTCAGATTGATACCTCCGAGTTAGAGGGGCATTACCCCATAAATACCGACGAAGCGTACTTAGCGTTTCCTCAAAATGGAAAGGATTATAACTATGGCGACATCAACGATAATAGATCGCAGGGGGCAACCTCTGCCAGACAACCATCCCTTGAAGGGAGCGGGCGTGGAGATATTCGGCGTAGGGCCAGTGACAAGCTTGAAGAACTCCTCAGCTCAGACAAATACAGCGGACGAGATGACGGAAGAGCAGGAGGAAGCGATAGCGACCGCGCGCCGTCAACAGAAGTACGAAGCCTTTCAACAAAAAGGCTAACAGGACTACCCGAAAGTTCTCAAGGGCCACTAAGCCCTATTCGAGATGCGGCGGCTTCTTACCTAAAAGAAGCTGGCCTTACAAGCAGCCCTCAAACAAAGTATGTAAAAGCGGACCCCTCCCGAGGTGCTCGGATTGCTGACGCCTTTGAAAAAATGCTTCATGAACCTGCGGATCCCGAAACCAAAGCCTCTTATGAGGCTATGATCAACGAGACGATGGCTCAATATCAAACTGTTAAAACTCTTGGGTTAAAAATAGAATTTATTAAGCGAGGTCAATCGGATCCTTATGCAAAAGGGCCGACGGAAGCGTTGCCCGATATGGCTAGCGGACACCTTTGGGTATTTCCTACTGAGATTGGATTCGGTAGTTCGGAAGCAGACGTATCTAATAACCCTCTTTTAGCTAAAACAGACGAGTATATTGACGGCCAACAACTGTTAGCTAATGACGTTTTCCGTATAGTGCATGACGTATTCGGGCACGGTAAAGAAGGGTTTGGGTTTGGGCCAACTGGCGAAGAAAACGCATGGCAATCTCATGTCAGAATGTACTCAGACTTAGCCGCGCGCGCCATGACAACCGAAACGCGGGG
>JAYTRW010000091.1:0-1962 GCA_043745985.1 Methylotenera sp. | reverse complement strand
TTGTTAAGTTTCCACCTAGAAAATTCAGGCACGTAGGTATATTTATCAGCCTCTGTACTGGCAACTACATTAATTTTTCCATACGCACTGGCGTCTTCAACACTGCGTTTACTCCAACCGCCCGTCACAGCGTAATCTGCGGCTTTGCCGTTAAGTAAATTTAGTGGAATCATCGCATTTTCAGCAATCGCGCCACCTTGCAAAAACAATACTTTGTAATTACTTGGAATATTCAACAGCGTGCGTAAATCAGCCTCTGTTTTGGCCAATATACTCATAAACTCTTTACCGCGATGTGACATTTCCATCACACTCATGCCAGAGCCGTGCCAATCCAGCATTTCTGCTTGAGCGCGCGCTAGTACAGGTTTAGGCAATACTGCAGGACCTGCAGAAAAATTAAAAATCTGAGTCATTCCGAATAATTCTTTATTTGTATTTTTTATATAGTTAAGTGTTATCGTCTGCTTCTGCACTGTCGTTTGTATCAGATTCAACTTCTGAATTAGACTCAACTGATCCATCTAACTCCACTGTTGCATCCACATCTGTATCGATTTCTGATTCAGGCGATTCAGGGTCGTCAGATTCAACAATTTTCTCAAGTCCAGAAAGTTTCTCGCCTTCACCTAGATTAATCAGCGTGACCCCTTGTGTTGCGCGACCTAATTCACGAATCTCTTTTACACGAGTACGAATCAATACGCCTCCAGTGGTAATCAGCATAATTTCATCGTCTTCATTCACTAATTTGGCTGCCACTACCAAGCCATTACGCTCACTAATCGCAATCGCTTTAACACCTTGTGTACCACGACCAGAGTGACGGAAATCCGCAAGCACAGTACGTTTACCATAGCCATTCTCAGTAGCCACCAACACAGATTGCTGATCATTATCAGCAATGAGCAATGACAATACTTGTTGATTGTCAGCCAATTTCATACCGCGAACACCGCGAGTAGCACGACCCATCGAGCGCACGTCATCTTCACTAAACCAAACCGCTTTACCGCCGTTTGAAACCAAAATAACATCATTAGCGCCGTTAGTAATTTCAGCACCAATCAAGAAGTCACCTTCATCTAAGTTGATGGCAATAATGCCTGATTTACGTGGGTTTGCAAAATCAGACAGCGGCGTTTTCTTAACGGTACCTTGTGATGTTGCCATGAAAATAAAATGATTTTCGTCAAACTCTTTTACTGAAAGAATCGCATTAATTTTCTCGCCCTCTTCAAGCGGGAATAAATTCACAATCGGTTTACCACGACCAGTGCGGCTACCTTGTGGCACTTCGTAAACTTTCAACCAATAGACTTGACCGAGACTACTAAAACACAAGATGTAATCATGCGTATTTGCAACAAACATCTTGTCAATAAAGTCATCTTCTTTAGTCTGAGCGGCCTGTTTACCGCGACCGCCACGACGCTGAGCACGATACTCATCTAAAGGCTGAGATTTTACGTAGCCGGTATGCGACAGTGTTACAACAACATCTTGCGGCGTAATAAAGTCTTCTAATGATAAATCTTGTGCATTTGTGACGATTTCACTGCGGCGTTTATCGCCAAATTGCTTACGAATTTCAGTTAACTCGTCATTAATAATGGCTGTCACACGGGCAGGTGTTGCTAAAATATCAAGCAAGTCAGCAATAATATCCATGACTTCTTTATACTCACTGACAACTTTGTCTTGCTCAAGACCCGTCAAGCGTTGTAGGCGCATTTGCAAGATTTCTTGCGCTTGAATATCACTTAATTGATAACCATTTGGCAGCAACCCGAATTCAACGCTTAAGCCTTCAGGGCGTGAAGCTTCCATCGCAGCACGTTTAAGCATTTCTTCAACCACCGGTGATTTCCATGCTTTCGCCATTAAAGCAACTTTAGCTTCTGGCGGCGTTGGCGCAGCTTTGATGATAGCAATCATCTCGTCCACATTAGCAAGTGCAAC
>JAYTRW010000090.1:0-6332 GCA_043745985.1 Methylotenera sp. | reverse complement strand
CGATGGAATTTGAACGACGTTGGTTTGCCGAACAACGTAAAAAGTCGGCATAAATAATCGTGCTATGGACTCTATTAAATAGGGGCAAGGTCATTAATCTTCATAATTGATAGCCTATTGAACTCTTCACAAAAGGTTCATATTCCAAAATATGCCGTGACAAGAGTCACTCAAAATGCAGAATGTTATCTAGGCTACAGAGTTTTTAATAATCTCCGCTAAGCGTCTAATTCCTGGCCCCGCAAAATCAGGATTGGCTATCACTAGGTACAGCGGAACCTCACGTGTGCCACCTTCAAGTAGCGACAGTGGTTTCAGTAAGCCTGTTTCAAGTTCATGCTTGATATGTTCTTCGGGTAACCATGCAAAGCCGTAGCCCATCGACACGGCTTGAATTGAGGTGGCGATTTGGCTGACGGTCCAGCGTTGATCAACATCAACAATCGCGGGGCGCTGCCCACGATTTTTACCTGAATCTCTCACTACTAGATGACGATAAGCCCTAAGGTCTTTATAGGTAAGTGCATGTCCTAAATGATGAAGAGGATGGTCGGCATGGGCAACGGCAATTATTTTAATGCGAATCAACAGGTTCCCTAAAAATCCTAGAGGTAGTTGTGGAGAGATGGCGATGTCTGCCTCGCCTTTGAGTAAAGCTTCAGAGGTGCCACCTATCACTGACTCAATAAGCTCTACACGTGTGTGCGGACTTTCTAAGCCAAATTTCTGCATGCAGCTTAATAGTAATTGTGGCGGCAGGAGTATCTCGGCTGCAAGGTTAATGTTGGCTTCCCAGCCCGCTGATAGAGTATGAGCAGCTTGTTCAAGCTCGCTGGCCTCATTGACAAGCGCTAATGCACGGCGATACAGCATCTGGCCTGTGGGCGTAAGTATTGCCTTGCGACCTTGAATCTCAAACACTTTAACACCTAGCATCGATTCAATTTTTTGCACCGCGTAAGTGATGGCTGACTGGCTCTTATACATCGTTTCTGCTGCCTGTGTATAGCTGCCAGCATCTACGATACTAATCAAAGTGCGCCATTGTTCTAAGGTGATATTTGGAGCCATTTAAGCTAACCCATCTAATTAATTGATGATTTATAGCAGATTATTATACTTTTATATCTTTTTGTTAAAGTATTTAATGGCTTTCTCGAAATTAATTTACTCAACACCATTTATTTTTAACACTATTCACTTTGGAGTAAATCTTATGAAACGTTTTATTTTACTAGCTATTGCCGCCACCATCTCTACTGCAGCCATTGCCGCGCCTGAAACCTATGTGATTGACAGCAATCACAGCATGCCGCGCTTTTCTTATAGTCATTTTGGTTATTCAACACAATTAAGCCGTTTTGATAAAGCGACAGGCAAAATCGTAATTGATCGTGCAGCTAAAACTGGCTCTGTGGATGTGACCATCGACACGACTTCAGTGAACACAGGTTTCGCTTTATTTAATGAGCATATTCAAGCTGAGGATTTATTTAATACAGCAAAATTTCCAACCGCTAAATTTGTTTCTAGCAAAATGAATTTTGAGGGTGATAAGCCTGTTTCAATTGATGGCACGCTGACTATTAAAGGTGTTAGCAAACCAGAAACCCTGACTGTCACTTCATTTATGTGCATGCCACACCCAATGTTGAAAAAAGATGCTTGTGGTGCGAACGCAACTGTAGTGATTAAACGTTCAGATTTTAATATGGCTAAACATGTGCCTTACGTGAGTGATGAAGTGACAATCACTTTGCCTGTTGAGGCAGTTAAGCAATAAGTAGTAAAAGCATTGATAGCGGATAGCTGGCTAGTTTTGTCAGCGGCAGAATATGGAGTTTGGTATGCAACATCAGCAAGTTAAAGCACGACAATTGCAACGAGTGATTCAGGCTATTCCAACCTCAGATGGCGGCGGTGTGAAATTGCGCCGTAGTCTCGGACAGTCTGGCTTTATGCGACTAGACCCATTTTTAATGTTAGATGAGTTCTCTTCTGAAAATCCAGATGATTATATTGCTGGCTTTCCTGATCACCCGCATCGTGGCTTTGAAACTGTGACTTATATGCTTGATGGACATATGTTGCATCAAGATCATTTGGGTAATCAAGGTAATCTAAAAAGTGGTGGTGCGCAGTGGATGACCGCCGGTCGCGGCATTATTCACTCGGAAATTCCACAGCAAGAAAGTGGCCGTATGCGTGGCTTTCAGCTTTGGATAAATCTGCCAGCGAATGAAAAGATGAAACCCGCAGGTTATTTAGATATTCAGCCTGATGAGATTCCATTAGTACATTTAGCCAATGCAGGTAGCGTTAAAGTGATTGCAGGCACGGCAGTGCTGGATGGTAAAGCCGTGGCTGGGCCTATTCAAGGCTTAACGACTGCGCCATTATTTATCGATGTACATTTGTCTGCGGGTGAAAGCTTTAGCCAATCAATTACAGAAGGACATAATGCGTTTGTGTATCCCTATGAAGGTAGAGTATTGATTGGGGCTAAAGCTGAACAGCAATTATTAGAGTCGCAGTCTGTTGGTGTGCTTTCAGCAGGAGATTTTGTTGAAGTTAGCACAGCAGAAACGCCTGCGTCATTTTTAATCTTGGCTGCAAAGCCATTATTAGAGCCTATTGTTCAATATGGCCCATTTGTGATGAATACGCGTGAAGAAATCGATCAAGCAATTGCAGATTATCAAAATGGGCGTCTTGTATAGACGCCTAAATTGAGTAGTTTTTTTTGATACACATTAAAGCCCAGCCAGTAGTGACTGGGCTTTATTTTTCCTGCATTTTTAGTTTCAAATATAAGGTCGTTGGCTTTTCAACTTTGCGATGAAATAAGTCGGCTAATATTAAACTGATAGCCCATGTGAGAAGTATGAAAATGCAAGCTAGCCATGAGTTTGTAAGGTTTAGCCAGCTAAAAATGGCATTAGCTAACATTAAAATTGAGAAATGCACGAGAAATATAGCGTAGGGAATCGAGCCTAAATAATGAATAATTTTTTGTTGATTTAAATACTCTTTGATTGGCATATTTCGACTAAAAAATAGCGCAAGCGCGGTGAGAGCTGCAATCAAAATCCGCAATCTAAAATCAATCAAAATGGCAGTCATGGCAATTGAAATGTTTAACCAAAGCCATGCGTTTGAATGCTCGCGTTGACCTGCGTAATAGGCGATGGCACCCATGCCGTACGCACCAAAGAAATAAATTGCCTAGTCGTCATAACGTTCGTGGCGATTAAACCAGAATAGAGAAGTGGCGGCGGTTAGCGTGATGGTAATTAGAATCGTTTTTTTAGAGTTCGCAGCTTTTCCACCAAATCAGCTAATACAAAGCATCACAAAGAACAGCTGAAAATCTACGGCAATGAACCATACACCTGCTAATAGTGAGTCGACATCCAAAACACCTTGCAGCAACAATACATGTGACAGAAATTGAGTGAGCTTAGGAAAGTCTGGAATAAATTCATGGTCCACAATATTGCGCGCAATCAAGGCGCAAAGGATGGCGAGCATGAGCGCAAAAAAGGATGGAATCACTAATCTTAAATATCGGTTAGCTAAATTCACTTTTAGGTGGCGGATACTGTTGCCCGTATTGAGTACAGCGCGCGCTGCAAGATAGCCGCCAATGACAAAAAATATCTGTACCGCCATCCGCGCATAGTCATATAGCCAAGTGATGAGTGATGGTGCTATTTCTTGCACCGCGTCTGAAATTGGGCCATAAGCGGCAAGATGGTGTAAAACAGCCAACTGGGAGGCGATGGCTTTAAAAGCATCTATCATCGGGAAACGATTGAAATAGTCTTTCATGGCGTACTAATTCACATCGTATTGATTCATCTAGCGTTGATTATAATGTTTTCTAGGCGATTATGTGGCTTGGCTTGTGTACAATATGTACGCTTACTGATACCTTTTAAGCGCCATATAGCCGCCTCTATAGCCACTCTAAAATAGTTTGAAACTTAAGCGATGATTTTAATCCCCGAAACCGAATATGAACTTAGCGCAATCCGCGCGCAGGGTGCGGGTGGGCAAAACGTGAATAAAGTGTCGAGTGCAATTCATTTGCGTTTTGACATTCAGGTTTCAACACTGAGCGATTGGCTCAAAGAGCGCCTAATGCATTTGAAAGATAACCGCATCACGGCCGAAGGTGTTTTGGTGTTAAAAGCGCAACAATATCGTACACAGGAAGCGAATAAGAAAGATGCTATTGCGCGTTTACATGAAATTATTAACGCCGCAAACCAAGTAAAGCCAACCCGTTATGCAACACGACCAAGTTACGGTTCGAAACAGCGACGATTGGAAAGTAAAACACAACGTGGGCAAATTAAGCAGATGCGTGGCAAAATAGCGTCTGACAAAAATGAGCATTAACTTAAAGTGAACATATTAGCTTTTGACACCTCAACTGAATACCTGTCGCTAGCCTTGCTAAAAGGCGGCGAAACGTTTCGCTATGATTGCAATGCCAGCCAAGCGCATTCGCAAATTATATTGCCGCAGATACAAGCCTTGTTGGATTCAGCAAGCTTGCAATTAAGCGACCTGCAAGGCATTGCTTTTGGCGCAGGCCCGGGTTCATTTACTGGTGTGCGCATTGCTGCTGGCGTTGCGCAGGGCTTGGGTTTCGGAGCTAACTTGCCAGTGGTTAGTGTGTGCACACTATTAGCGCTGGCCGAAGCGAGCGGCGCAGATAAAGTGATAGCTTGCTTGGATGCGCGCATGGGAGAGGTGTATCACGCGGCATATGAAAAAGTAGATAATGCATGGCAATGCATCATTGAGCCTGGCTTATATAAACCAGATGCTGTACCTGCTATTGCAGGTGCCGGTTGGGTAGGTGCTGGTAGTGGTTGGCAAACTTATGCTGAACAATTAAGCGCTGCCTATGTAGAGCAATTGCAAGCGACGCAACCACAGTTGTTGCCAATAGCCGATGCGATACTCAAACTCGCTTTGCCAATATTTGCGAAAGGTGAAGCAAAGCCAGCAAGTGAAGCGATGCCCATTTACATTCGTAATCGTGTGGCGCTTAAAACCGCAGAGCGTGAACAAGGGTTACGTTTATGAGCGCCGTGTTAAAGACACAATATCAATTTCGCCCGATGCAAATGGATGACTTAGATAGCATTATGGTGATTGAGCCACAGATTTATACTTATCCATGGACGCGCGGCAACTTTAGTGACTCATTGACCTCTGGTTATAGCGCTTGGGTAATGATGTTGAACGAGCAGATTATCGGTTACTCACTGATGATGCTGGTATTGGATGAAGCGCATTTGCTTAACTTGAGCGTAGAAAAATCCTACCAAAAACAGGGTTTAGGACGAACGCTTTTAGAGTATATGGTGAGTATTGCCAAAAATAATCAAATGGCTAATATGTTTTTGGAAGTACGCCCAAGTAATATTTCTGCCATCGCTTTGTATGAGAATATGGGGTTTAATGAAATGGCAGTTCGTCGTGGATATTATCCTGCTGCAACTGGTCGTGAAGATGCGGTTTTAATGGGTTTGGCACTTTAATGACCACTTTGATTAGTCTCTTAAAAGTAAAGTGATGATGACGCGCGAAGACATGATGCGAGAGTTAGAGCTGTTGCCAGTATGGCAGTCGCGCGCGCCAGCGCCTGTAGCTGAGGCAATCAATATTGAAGATCAGGTTTTAGTCCAACAAGACGTCAGATTAAAGCCCGACCTAGAAGTGCCATTGGTAGACGTAGTTGTCGAAGAGTTAATAGCAAATCCAAACGAATCTCTAGAAATTTTAACGCCAGTAGCTGTTGAACCACCAATATTCACCCATATTACAAGCGAGGGCGGTGAATATTTATTTTTACTGCCAAATGTTGCAATGAGAGCAGACGAGCTGCAGTTATTTCAAAATATTTGCAAAGCACTACGGATTAAAACCAAGCCAGCTGAAGCCTCATCTGATATTTTGGTGTGCATCAGCGGTATGCAAACTAAATTGCTGCTAGTCATGGGTGAAGCCGTTGCGCAAGTCATATTGCAATCTACTGAGCCTATCGCTCACTTACGTGGCACCCCGCATCAACTACATGGCGTTGCTTTAGTCGCTACTTATGGTTTACAGCACCTATTACAAAACCCTGCAGATAAAGCAAAAGTCTGGCGTGATTTATGTATGGGATTTCAAATTTTACAAGACTTAAAAGTTACAAATAATTAAAGTAGTTAGAATTGTAAGGCCTTGAAATACAGAGCATAAGGCGCAATCTCATTGGAGTAGAATGTATCTCGGTATGATGAATGTCAGTACAATGAGTCTTTAAAATT
>JAYTRW010000089.1:0-6377 GCA_043745985.1 Methylotenera sp. | reverse complement strand
CAAGTTCTTTTACAGATAAGCTGTTAGCCACACAGTAGGCAACAAACTCCTTACGTGCGATATACATGGTATTAGATTTAACTTCATACCTACCTACCACTTTCATACGGGTATCTTTAATAATAGGTGAACTGATTAAGTCTGCTTCACTAGCAGATGCGATAATAATGTTGCCAATATTCTCATTAACATACGTGGCTAACACATCTTTAGAACTGAACCTATTAGCAATAATCTCTTTACGTATTACATTAAGGGACTTGTACACTTCATTCATAACCCGAGTAGTATCAAAGTCAAATAGGTTAATAGCCTTGGCAATATGCATAGCCGTTATATTAGCAATAATAGCCGCCGCCCAGATACGTTCACTAGAAGCAGGCTGCATTGTCTCTTCGACTTCAATGCGTACATGATCAATCAACTGCATTACTTTATCTTTATTACCCACAACGTATCGAGCAAACATCTCACCAGCGATACCATAGTTTTGGTTGGTCTTACTAAATATATCAATAGATTCAGCAGCAGTCATATCCCCTGGAAGTCTAATAGTAAACTCTAGCATACGAACGTTTTCAGCTTCATTAGCCATTTTAGCTACACGAGTTTTATCTGAGATAGAGCTATTAGAGGTCATCACCATGATGCTTGACCATGTAGCAGAGTTATTACGCTCTAGGTTAGCTGACCCCTGCATACGATTGCGTCCACGACCCTGTGAGTGCGTATATAGCCAATCTGATAGCTCTACTGGCTTCATGTTTGAAACCTCATCCACAGTGACAGGAATATTGCATAACACCCCCGTTCTATGAAGAATTGAAGCAATCGAATCTTTGGCTAAGAGCATTGAGTCTATAGGGTGCCCCCAAAAACTGTTGATCATCTCTAGGGTAGTTGACTTACCTGTACCTGAATCACTGTTGACCATGTTAATGGTAATACCCTTAATCTTTGGGTTAACAAATTTAAGCAGTACTGAACCTAGTCCTGAAGAAACTACGAATGCATGCAGCTCATACCCAGGACGCTCATATATTTTAAATGGTATCTTCCATTCCTCTAGGGTGCCTTTAACTCCATAGAATGGGACAATGTTTGCTGTAGT
This sequence comes from Methylotenera sp., assembly GCA_043745985.1. Lineage (GTDB taxonomy): Bacteria > Pseudomonadota > Gammaproteobacteria > Burkholderiales > Methylophilaceae > Methylotenera. Next base: position 5,266 of record JAYTRW010000089.1, on the reverse strand, counting down.
GCTGCTAGCTGGGCTGTATCGTGTAGCATCATCCCTTATCTCTCTAGTGCCAATAATAAAGCTAGAGTCATTATCACACCACCCAAACTGAAGCCGTGCAATATCAGCGGCAAACTTACGTTGCAGCTCTCTAGCTGATTGAATCAAATACCCCATAATTAACTCCATGCGAGTCTTACCCGCTGCTACACCGTGACTACTTAATGTATCACGTAATTTATCACCTGCCATCAATGTTTTAAGTGGTAATACAAACTCACGCATACCATCTAAAGGTAAGTGCAAATGGCACAAAAAACACTCCCCATACTCTACATCGTATAACCGTTTTGAAATATACAAGTCATAATCATAAATCATCATATCTTCACCAGCTGGCTTATCACCCACTGCTTTATCACCTTGCTTATAGATTCCACCATTGATGCCACGTACATAGGGCCATATGATGGCTGGAATTTCTAATTGTGCAGATACTTTTTCTACGGTAACACTACCGTCTTCATCAAAAATAACCTTATTAATTTTAGGCATTTCTAGGATGTTGGCGAGTGATGTTTTAATAACTTTACCCAGTTGGATTGGGCTGGTAATTACCCCCTTATTTGGGCATCCTTCACATGAGCCACAAGTCTTTTCAAAGGTAGCACAGGTATATGGTCCTAACGTTTGGTTCGATTTTTCTTCAGTTTCTTCACGAGAATAGCTAGGGTGCTGTTTAGAAGCATTATGAATTGCCTTATCCCGATCCTCACATAGGTGGGCAATAGACAACATGGCTCGCCATTCAGGTTCACTAACTTTATCTTGCTCTGTTACTATTTGAAGTAAGTGTTTGCAGCCATTATCACCTTTATCTAAAATCTTCTTAAAGTTTGAGGTGCTGTTACCCAACAATGCCATAGTAACTGCATCCATTTTTACAGGACGTCTAGGTACTATGACACTAGTTATCACATTATGGGAATCACAAGCTTCGTCTACTAACTCAGTGAATTGTTCAAAGTGCGTTTGGTCACCAAGCTGAACAATGAATGTCTTTTTCTGCTCTTGGTTTTTAAAGTTGATCGTGTTAGGCACCCGTAGTATACGGGCTATATCTGTTGAGCATCCTGGGTCTTTAATCTGTAACCCAGCTTCATCAGCTAATGCGATTAACCTAACTGTATTAATATCCCACAAGTCTCTAGTAACTGGTGTGGTTAACGCCCAATAGATATGGTACCCATAACCTGAACATACAATGCTAGGCTTAGGTAATTTAGTATTCTCAATAAATCTATGGATTGCATCTAAACCATCTTCTAATGTCTGATAGTGGGCATCACCACCACAATCTAAGTCTATCCAATAGGATTTAACTAAGGCTACATTATCTTGTTTACGACTGCCATTATTAGTAAAAGACGCCATAGCATAGTACACATCACGTCCATTATTCATGGCAGTCATAATGGTGTCTTTAGCTAAATCTATACTGTCATAGTATGTTTGGTGGGGTACTTTATCTTTGATGGTGTTTAAGCAGAACACCCCAGTTTCGGGCACAATGGTTTTTAAAAAACTTAGTGGCGACACTATTATCTCCGTGAGCATATTTTATTGTTATATTATTTTAGTAAGGCGCTATTGTTACCGTATATACCCGTAGCGTCAATCATTTTTGTAATGTACCTTTTTTAATACATCCTGCTGCATATAGCAACCTATTCGTTTGGGTTAATTTAATACTTGCAGCCTCACTATGTCCAGACTTTGACTTATCTAATAACCTAGCTCCATCACGGTTTAATTGGTTAGCTTTAATAACACGTGGGTCATTAGTAGGGCACTTCATGCAAATCTCCTTAAAAGTTAGGGGGCCTTAGCCCCCATGTAAGTTAGTCTTCGTCGTCATCCCACTCAGCTAGTACACTTGCAATATCTCCTGCTACTGGTGTAGGTGCTGGGGTTGGTTTAGATTTAACTACTATTGGTTCAGCTATTACCTCAACCGCCACAACTACTGGTTTAGGTTTCTTAGGTTTTTCTACAGGTGGCGAAGTAAACTCATCGTCTGCCTCAACTACTGCCTTTCTACCTACAGTTACTTCTTTTGTGGATACGTTGTCACGTTGAGCTACACTCATTGTAATAGCTTGCACAGCATCGTAGCTTTGACCCTTCTCAACTGCGTCATCATACTCATCCTCAGTCAACGCACGGATAGCACGGAACGTTAACTTAGGGGTGGCTACCGAAGTGTCAAACTTCATTTCAGTAACTACTGACCCGATAGGAGCGCCATTCGCGGCTAAGAATCTAGCGTATGCCTGAAGCGGTAATTTAGCACCGTTTTCACCTTTACCAAAAATACTAGTTGAGGCTAATGATAACTGATACACATCACCTTGAGGATCGTTACCTAATACTACTGCGATACGTTGGCTAAAACGGCATGCACGTGACTCACCCTGACCTGAGCCTGAGATATTCTGTGTACAGGTTGCACACTTGCTAGCCTGTGGTTCTTTAACAGTAGCATCAGGCGTTACGCCATCAGGTGACCAGCAATCAGGAGCCTCAGCTTGCCCTTCTGCATAAGTGCCGCTATAGTAAGTACGACTAATTGTAGGGGATGCAGCTACTACAATTACATTCATTGCGCGGTCTTCGTTCTCAGCAATCTGCTCACCATTAACGATCACGCGAAACACACCACCACGGATTGAGATACGTTTACCACCTGAGCCACCACCAGCTAAAGCTTTTGTGGTTGCATCTAAATCTTTTGTTTTTAAATATGCTGGTAAACCACCAGCGAAAATTGAAACTTCTGTTGAGCTCATTTTAAATCTCCTTGTGTAGTCAGACTACGATTAGTTTTTTGGGCGGCGAACGGTAATAGCATACTTGCTATCTACGTTTAAGGTAGGTACTGAAACTTCAGGATTCTCATCCAAAAATGTTTTCATGTTGCCTTGGTGGATTCTACTTTCATACAGGTTGGGGGCTTCATACTCTAATACGAATGCACCAAACATTGCCATATCAGATGCCCAATACCTTGATTTAATCGAGCGTATGATAGTGCCATAATCAGTGTTGATGCTATTAGAATCAGTCTCTTTACAAATCTCCATCATTGAACTAGAGACTATGTCCATTTGGTCTTCAATTACTTTTACTTTTTCTTCTAACTCAGCTTTTACTTTATCTCGTGCATCTCGCATTTTTAAATAAGTCTTAGCTAGTTTACTAGCTGTTTCAGTAGTCATGATAATCTCCTATTATTGTAGTACGTTAGTAAGTCTAACGATGTTTAAACCTTATGTCAAATTGTTAATCATTATCTACTCCCAGTAATTGTTTATATAGATCTACGATACTTTGATGTCCTAGTACCCGATTCTCTAATGCCTCGTACATCTTACGTTCTACTTCACTACTTTGTAACTTAACTATCAGCACTTTAGTATCCTGCCCTTTACGATAGGCACGAGCATTGGCTTGAATATAATACTCTACCGATGAGGTAGGCCCAAACCATATCACTGTGCTTGCTGCAGTTAAGGTAATGCCATGTGCTGCTGCTTGGGGTTGTATCACAATAACCTTATGCTCATCGCTTTGCTGAAATTGATTAATCACCTCAGCACGTTTACTTGCTGATACATCACCATGTATTTGAGACACTCCAATACCTTGACTCTCTAAGTGTTCTACAATGCGTACAATGGCATGTCTAAAAGGTGCGAATATAATTACTTTCTTTTCTGCTTCGGCAATCACTTCGTCCATTACACTAAGACGTTCTTTACATTCAAACCTAATAACTTCACCAGTATCCGAGTACACACTGCCGCAAGAAATTTGCAAGATTTTATTGATATTAACCGCTGCATTTACTGCGGTAACCTCCTCACCTCCAGCTGACATTAGCATTTGTCGTTTCATTAAGGTGTAGTACTTTTGCTGTTGCGCACCCATTGGTGCATCACGAGTTACATATACTATCGGGGGTAAGTCTAAGCACTCTTCTTGGGTAAACCTAATCGCTGGCTGTAGCGCATTGAACACCATATCTTTAGCTCTAGCCCGTGGGATATGCCTATACATTGAGACCTTTTGCATTACCATTTCACGCCATGCGCCAAAGAACTTAGGTACTCTATCAGGGGATACAATTTTAGCTAGCCCATAGGCATCTTCAGGCGATTGAGCTGCTGGGGTACCTGTCATTAACCATACCCGTGTGTCTGCTTTAAGTAGTTTATTGAAATACTTCCATCTATCGGTAGCTACATTTTTAAGATTAGAGCTTTCATCAGCAATCACTAAGTCAAACCCACCCTTTTGCAGCTCAGGTAGTACTGATTGAATACCATCGTAATTAATAATGATAAACTCTGCACCTGCTTCAATAATTTTCTTACGGGTTTGTTTAGTGCCGTAGGCTACAGCCACACTACGATGCATTAGTGTTTTGAACAGCTCTTGTTGCCATGCGGCTTGCATAATAGACACAGGGGCTACAACAAGCACCCGTTTAACTAAACCCTTACTCATTAGGTAATCTGCAGCCCACGCTGCTGCGCTTGTTTTCCCTGTGCCTGCACTATTTAGACAGTGTGCACGAGTATGTCCTACTAGAAACTCAGCAGTTACCCGTTGGTGACTCATTGGGATATATGCGCCAGGCCATTTGTAACCTTGTAGTGGTGGATTAGGTACTTTTTTAATGCCAATTACTTTAAGCGCTTGTACTTCCTTCACCCCAAAATACACTAGTACTTCATCTATTGAATCCTCAAGGCTACGGATTATTTGGCTTTTAGGGATAGCTTTAAGTATATCTGCACTTAATCTTGTCCTTAGTAACAAGGCTTTATTATCTATAATTTGCATTAGTATATTGCCCTTATGTAACTTTCGTTACTTATTTTCACCTTTATGGTGCCCATTATCTGAACGGTTTTTCTTAATACTTCGTAGTCGTAAATTAGATTTATCTGAAGTGCCTCCATCTTTGATTTTCTTTTTGTGGTCAATATCCATACCTGTTCTATCTATACCAGCAGCATCATAGGCTCTACGAGCTTTTTGCCTTGTCAACTGCCCATCTGTATCGCCACGTTGTTTCTGTAATTCGTAGTCGTGCTTATAAGTTTTTTTAGCTTGTTCAGGGGTCATACTTTTTGATCTAGGCATTACAAGTCCTCTATGTATTGGGTGTTAGTATATGGGATAGTTTCCTCAGCTATTGCACCTCGTAGCCTATGTAATA
>JAYTRW010000088.1:0-6377 GCA_043745985.1 Methylotenera sp. | reverse complement strand
TTGCTTCTGATGAGGACAGCATGATGGAGTTACAACTCGAGATAGATGATGCAAAAGAAAAACTACAAATATCCATAGATAAATTAAGTAAAGATGCCTGTGGTGGAAAAAGCTGTATCCAAAATGAAGATGAGGCACGAAGACTTATCTTAATTAAAAGTGAACTGTCTAATTACGAGCAAATTCGAGCGCATGCATTTGAGCTAGCGCAACAAAAGAATCATATTGAAGCTGAACAGGTACTGAAAAATGAACTCATGCCTGCTTTAGACAGCTTACAAGATGCTATTCAATCAGAAATCATTTACAACGAAAAATTAGCGACAGAGGGCATGGCAAAGGCAGCGCTTGAAAAAAATGCATCAGAGAGGTTTTCAATGATTGTTGCTCTCATCTCTTTAGGTTTATTGTTTTTAATATCCTATTTCGTATTTAAGTCGCTAAAACTTCAATTAGGGTTGGAACTCAGAAAATTAACAGCGTTAGCAAAGGAATTCGCAAACGGAAACCTTTCAAGCCCTATCGCATTGAGTAAAAATGACAATACCAGCGTTGCCTATTCAATAAAATCACTTCAGGACACCTTAAAAGAAATTGTTCAAGAGTTGAATAATGTGAGCAGGCATCACGAATCTGGTGACGTAGATGTGATGATTGAAGACAAACGATTTAAAGGGAGCTACGGCGACATGGCCAGAGGCATTAATCGCATGGTAAAAATGCATGTCAACTCAACTAAAGAGGTTGTCTCGGTGGCTGATGCGTTCGGAAAAGGTAATTTTGATGCGCCGCTGGCGGCATTTCCTGGAGAGCAAGCTTATATCAATGTCACAATTGAAAAAGTAAGGTCAAATATTAAAGACTTAATTGTCGACCTGAACTTTATGAGCAAGGAACATGAAGTGGGTAACAATGATGTATTCATAAATGAAAACAAGTTCAAGGGCGCCTATAAAGAAATGGCCTTGGGTCTAAACAGCATGGTAAAAGGATACCTCGAAGTAAGTGACAAAGCGATGACTGTGGTAAGAGCCTTTGGCAACGGAGATTTTAGTGTTCAAATTGAAGATTTACCTGGCAAGAAAGCTGAAATAAAATCAACCATTGAAGGCGTACGTCACAATATACAAAGCTTTATTGTCGATATGAATATGATGAGCCATTCGCATGATTTGGGTGATATTGATGCCAAGATTGATACTAACAAATTTAACGGCGCCTATAAGGAAATGGCTAAAGGCGTCAACAATATGGTTGCTGGTCATATCGACCTCAACAAAAAGGCCATTCAAGTAGTAGAGGCATTTGGCGAGGGCGATTTTAATCAACATTTGGAGCAACTCCCTGGTAAAAAAGCGTTTATTAATCAAGCTATAGAGCAAGTTAGGTCAAATTTGCAGATACTGAGTGAAGATGCCATTATGCTTTCAAGGGCCGCAGAAAATGGTGAGATTGAGGTACGCGCCAATATAGAAAAGCACCGGGGTGATTTCCGTAACATTATTGAAGGCGTGAATAAAACCTTAGATATTATTATTGAACCAATGTTAGTTGTTAAAGATGCGGTTTACGCCATTAATAGTGCTGCTCATGAAATATCAAACGGCAATAATGATTTATCTGTAAGAACCGAAAAACAAGCCTCTAGTTTAGAAGAAACCACTGTGAGCATTGATCAGTTAATTTCCAAAGTGAATGAGAATTCTAACAATGCTAAGCAAGCAACATTCCTTGCTAACGAGGCCTCACGAGTTGCCACACATGGCTGCCAGTCATTTGAAAAAATTATCTATATGATGTCTAGCTTAAATGAAAGCGCTAAAAAAATTGGAGATATTACTAGCGTCATTGATGGCATCGCCTTCCAGACAAATATTCTAGCTTTGAATGCTGCGGTAGAAGCTGCTAGAGCAGGAGAGCAAGGCCGAGGATTTGCAGTTGTTGCAGGCGAGGTTAGAAATTTAGCGCAACGCTCAGCCAGTGCTGCAAAAGAAATAAAGTCTCTAATTAGTGAATCCGTTAATCAGACCGCCGTTGGTGCTACGCAAGTGCAAGCTGCAGGGAAAACGATGACAGAGATTGTTAACTCAGTACAAAAGGTAAACGAGATTATAGATGCAATAGCCCATGCCACTTCCGAGCAAAGTACTGAAATTAAACAAGTGAATGAAGCCATCAACCAAATCGACGAGATGACTCAACAAAACTCTGCTTTAGTTGAGGAAGCCGCAGCCGCGGCTGAATCATTAGCGGAACAATCCCTGAACCTGAGCGATGCGGTAAATACTTTCAAAATAACTAGAAAGCCCATGAATTCAAGCGGCAACAGTTACTTCACCAAATCTAATGCTAGTTTAAATCAGCTAGATTATTTTGCTGTTGCTTAATTCCCACTAAACTCTATAGCTGGATTATGCCTAAGCAAAATCGCAAGTTACACCCTAAGATTTGCTGTTAAAGTTAGGTGTCAATTATTAGCATTACTATGCTCTTAATTGACGACCCTTTCCTGCGTTTATTGAGACTTGAAAGCGGCACCACCACATCATAATGACTAAGTAGCATTACCCCTGCTATAACACTATAGCGATGAAGTTATTATCTCTGATGCCATTCCATTAATGACAAAAGATAAAAACTTGCTATGCGGCTTCCTATTATGATGAATTATTAAATGTAAATTGAGTAAAAAAAGTGGTGCTAAGTTACAAGATAAATAAATATTATCTTTTGTCGGATATACCCATACTAATTGGCATTTCCTTAGCCTATGCGCTACTCGCCAAAATTGCATTGGGAAACTTCTCGACCAACGGCGTTGTCTCCATGGTTTGGCCATCTAGCGGCTTAGCGCTGGCCGCACTCATACTCGGCAAGAAAAAATATTGGCCTAGCGTTTTCATAGGGGCGCTCACAGGCAACATCATGCAAGGCAGTCCAATGGGCATTTCTATGGTGATTGCTTTTGGTAACACATTAGAAGCGCTTAGCTGTTTCTGGATATTGTCACATATACAACGATTTAAACCCACACTTCAGCAGCCACATGATTTTTTATGGCTTTCTGCAGCAGGTGCTTTAGGTTCTCTGGTGAGTGCAGCAATCGGCGTAAGCACTCTGCTCTTAAATGGGATAGTGACAAAATCCGAAGCTGGGCATAATTTTTTAAATTGGTGGCAAGGCGATATATTAGGCATATTACTTGTGACACCGCTGATTTTGGTCTGGCGGCAAATACCGTACGACTGGATAAAGCGTGAGCGTATCACTGAGGCCATCATTGGTTTTGGGCTTGCATTCTTTGTTGGTCAAGTGATCTTTTTGGGTTGGTTTCAAGGTATTTTTGGCATTACCGCTAGAGGTTATTGGGTCTTCTTATTTGTGACATGGGCGGCTGTGCGCTTCGGTCGTCACGGTGCATTACTGGTACTGGTTATGACGGCCATACAAATGCTGTTAGGAATGGTATTGGCCGTGGGTGGCGCGACAAATAATCAAGTGCCTGTTGGCTTGCTAAACTTTTGGCTGTACATGCTGGCGCTAACGACTGTTGGTATATTAATTGCGTTAGTGATTGATAGAGTCAAATCAACAGAATCATTGCTATTACAAAAAAATATGCTGTTCAACAAAATATCCCAACGGGTACCAGGCGTTATTTATCAATTCAAATTGTATCCAGATGGTAGGTCCAGCTTTCCCTATGCGAGTGAAGCCATGCAAGATATGTTTGGCATTTCGCAACAACAAGTTAAAGAGGATGCTACAGCCGCATTCTCAACTATTCATCCCGAAGATTATGATAACGTCGTAGGTTCCATTCAAGAATCAGCCCGTACTTTACTGTTATGGCAATATGAATTTCGAGTGGTGCTACCAGAACAAGGCGTGCGCTGGAGACGGGGCGAGTCGCAACCAGAAAAAATGCAGGATGGCAGCATCCTTTGGCATGGTTTCATTACCGACATTACTGAGCGTAAGCAAGCTGATGATAGAATTAAACGCCTATCCATGTTGTATAAGGCAATCAGTGCGATTAATCTGGCCATTGTGCGCATGGAACAACAATCTGAGCTGTTCCCGCTAGTGTGTCGGTGTGCCGTTGAATTTGGTGGCATGAAAATCGCGTGGGTTGGGCAACTGGACACCGCTGGTGAAATGATTTTACCCGTTGCGAGTTATGGCGACTCAGTAAGACACCTAGACTATATCAAGGTATCCTCCAGAGCAGACGTTATTGAAGGTAGAAGCACTACGGGCACGGCACTACGTGAAAATAGACCGGTCATTATCAACGACTTCATGACCAATCCAATGACGGCAGCATGGGTCAGCAACGCCATCGCTATTGGCTGGGCTTCAGCTGCAGCATTCCCAATACAACGCAATGGCAAAAAATTTGCCGTACTGACTGTTTGTCATGAATATGCAAATGCATTTGATTTAGAAGCCATAGCCCTGCTAGAAGATATGTCGAAAGATATTTCTTTTGCACTTGATAACTTCGATAGAGAAGTGCAACGCATGGCTGGTGAGGAATCTCTAAGAATTGCAGCCTCAGTTTACGACACCAGCAGCGAAGGCATTCTGATTACCGATGCTAATAACTCAATTATTGCGATTAACCCAGCTTTCACAAGTATCACCGGTTACAGTCTCGATGAAGTCATTGGTAAAAATCCAAGAGTGCTGAGCTCTGGTCGCCATGATGAAACATTTTTTAAGACCATGTGGGATGAGATTAATACAATAGGTCAATGGCAAGGTGAAATTTGGGATAAACGAAAAAATGACGAAATCTACCCAAAGCGGTTGATGATTAATACTGTGTATAACGAAGATGGCGCTGTACAGCGACGCATTGCTATGTTTACAGATATTACGCAAAAAACCGAAGCCGAGCAGCTTATTTGGAAACAGGCCAACTTCGACTTTTTAACTGGGCTACCTAACCGTCAGATGTTTCATGACCGTCTTAACCAGGAAATCAAGAAGTCCAATCGAAACAATCTACAGTTAGCACTACTTTTTATCGACTTAGACCGATTCAAAGAGATTAATGACAACTTTGGCCATGATATGGGCGATGCAATGCTCAAGGAAGCATCAATACGATTAAATGATTGTGTGCGCGAAAGCGACACATTGTCACGCCTTGGCGGAGACGAATTCACAGTGATTATTGGCCAGTTAGATGACCTCAGCATTGTAGAGCGCGTGGTTCAAGACATTCTCGACCAAATGACAGAAGCCTTTCATCTTGGTAATGAAATTGCCTACACTTCAGCGAGTGTAGGTATTGCGTTTTACCCTGATGACGCCACGACAAATGAAACGCTGCTAACAAGTGCCGACCAAGCAATGTACGCAGCCAAACAGATGGGACGCAATCGTTACCATTACTTTACTCAAGCCATGCAGAAATCCGCTCAAAATCGTATGCGGTTAACGAATGAGTTACGCGATGCACAAGGCGCGGGGCAGCTTAGACTTTTTTACCAACCAATTATAGAACTTGCCAATAACTCCATTCACAAAGCTGAGGCATTAATTCGCTGGCAACATCCAATACGCGGCCAGATTAGTCCTGTTGAATTTATCCCCATTGCCGAAGAGACGGGGCTCATCAACAGCATCGGTGAATGGGTGTTTCATGAGGCCGTGCAGCAGGCAAGAATTTGGCGCACAACGCACCATCCTGAATTTCAAATCAGCATCAATAAATCTCCAGTGCAATTTCGTGACGACAGCTCAAAATATGCCGCTTGGCCAGATCAACTTAAAGTGCTAGGTTTACCAGGTCAAAGTATCGTTGTAGAGATTACTGAAGGAATGCTAATGGATGCGAGCGACCTAATCACTAGTAAATTACTTGCTTTTCGTGATGCGGGTGTTCAAGTTGCCCTTGATGACTTTGGCACTGGTTACTCATCACTTTCTTATCTCAAAAAATTTGACATTGACTACCTTAAAATAGACCAATCATTTACACGCAACCTGTCGCCCACGTCGTCAGACATGGCACTTTGTGAAGCTATCATAGTAATGGCACACAAACTAGGCATCAAAGTCATTGCAGAAGGGGTTGAAACGATAGAGCAACGAGATCTGCTCATTGCAGCCAATTGTGACTACGCACAAGGGTATTTATTTTCCAGACCAGTTCCCGCAGATGAATTTGAAAGACTTCTGACCAAAAGTTAAAGATGTTTACTTTCGAACAAGAACTCAGCCAGGTAAGCACTTGGTTGACTGCTATTAACTGTTAGCATCTGCCTTTTTTAGCTTGTCCTGGTGGGCAGTGTCCCTCTTCAAGTATTACACAACCACTGACTAAAAAACTCAGAGCTAGTAATAAGGCGATAGTTTTTTTCATA
>JAYTRW010000087.1:0-2004 GCA_043745985.1 Methylotenera sp. | reverse complement strand
CGGTAAGCGCAACTATCAATTTTTGGTTATTAGTCTTCGCAGTCATTAGTGTGACTGTTTTTGCTGCCATTTCTTATGCGTTCAGAGTGAATAAGCATCCTGGGTTAACGACTGAAATTACCCTGATTTTCACTGTGATTCTTGGCGGGTTAGCGCTTAGTGCACCATCATTAGCCGCTAGCCTTGCCGTAACAGCATCAATTCTGTTGGCCGCAAAAGAGCCTATTCATGGTTTTGTTCGCGGAACTGTGACTAAAGATGAGTTGAATGATTTTTTAATACTTGCGGCAGCTACGCTGATTGTCTTGCCATTAGTGCCAAATGAACTTATTGGACCATTTAATGCAATCAATCCGAGAAATCTTTGGTTAATTGTTATATTGGTGATGTTTATTAGTGCGTTGGGTCACCTTGGGTTACGCTTGCTTGGTGGGCGTATAGGCTTGCCAATAGTGGGTTTGGTTTCTGGTTTTATTTCTAGTATAGCGACGATAGGAGCAATGGGTGAGCGCGCTAAAGAAATGCCAGCTTTAATTGGTTCGGCGGTATCAGGCGCCTTATTGTCCAGCCTTTCAACTGTTTTGCAATTGTCTTTATTGCTTGCCGCAATTCATAGACCAACATTACAAGCTTTAGCTGTACCATTAATTTTTAGCGGTGTTTCGATAGCAGTTTATGGCTTGTTAGTAACGCTAAGTTCACTCCATCACCATGGCGCAGAAATGACCAAGCCAACCCGATCCTTTAGCGTTAAAACCGCACTCATCTTGGCTGCGGTCATTGCAGTTGTACTGATTGCTTCCGCAGCGCTGAAGGCATGGTTTGGTCAAGCGGGGCTTGTCGTTGCATCGGCAGTCGCAGGGCTGGCAGACGTGCATGCTTCAACAATTTCTGTTGCTTCCTTGGCCGCTGCGGGTAACCTAAGTGCAGCCAATGCTGTCATTCCTATACTCGTTGCTTTTTCAGTCAATACCTTATCCAAAATAGTCGCGTCCATAGCGGGTGGCGGCAAGGCATTTGCACTTCAAGTGGTGCCTGGATTAATCATACAAGTTACAGCAACCTGGCTAGGTTGGTGGTTGTTCTGAATTTAAAGCTCATTAGGTTTAATGTTTTAACTGCGCTAATTTCATATATATCTGGTCGTGCAAAATCATACCAATAAGCATTGCTGCGACAAATATCCACGCTTCTTTTAATCCAGCGCCAAATGCAACAATTGCAGGCCCTGGGCAAAACCCAGCTAAGCCCCAGCCAGCTCCAAATAATACACTACCAATAATGAGCTCTTTTGTGATGTGTGTTTTGCCTGGCAAGTGAATTGCCTCATTAAAAACAGTTAAAGGCTTAGTTTCAGCGCGCCTAAAAGCAAAAAAACCGATAAATATAGCGCCAATCATGACAAAAGCTAAATTTGGATTCCATTTGCCAGTGACGTCTAAAAAACTAATGATGTTTGCAGGGTTCGTCATCCCGGAAAGAATCAAGCCTATGCCAAATATAAGTCCAGCTAAGAGTGTGAGAGTATTTTTCAAAATTTTGCCCAATGAAGTAGTGAGTAACAAATGATTACACCAGTCATCATAAAGCTGATGGTCGCGACTAAAGAGCGAACTGATAATCTACTAAGTCCACAAATGCCGTGACCACTGGTACAGCCTGAGCTCATTCTTGTTCCAAATCCAACCAGAAGACCTGCAATTATCAGAGTTGAATTTGAGGCTGAGATTTCAGAATTGGGTAATGGTGCAAAAAACTTATAAACATAACTAGAAGAAAGCAAGCCAGCAATAAATAGAGTCCTCCATAGATAATGATTTTTTGGTGTGTTTTTAACTTGCATTAAGGCACCAACAATTCCACTGATGCCAGCAACTTTCCCACTAGTAAGAATGAGTATTGCCGCAGAAAGTCCGATTAATAATCCACCAACTAGCGGTGAAATGAAGGTTAGGTCACTCATTATGAATTATCCATGCTGAGGCTCAGGCACGCCGCATTTGC
>JAYTRW010000086.1:0-2021 GCA_043745985.1 Methylotenera sp. | reverse complement strand
CCTCGGTTAACGTACCGCCCTCTTCATAGCCCACATAGCCAGGAGGCGCACCTATCATGCGAGCTACGGAGTGCTTCTCCATAAACTCACTCATGTCGATACGAATTAAGTGATCTTCTGAATCAAATAAGAATCCAGCCAAAGCTTTGCAAAGCTCAGTTTTACCAACGCCGGTTGGACCCAAGAATAAGAAACTGCCATAAGGGCGATTAGGATCACCCAAGCCAGAACGTGAACGACGAATCGCATCTGATACCAAGCGCACAGCCTCATCTTGCCCAACGACACGCTCATGCAGTTTGGTTTCCATAGTTAACAGCTTGCCGCGCTCACCTTGCATCATTTTAGAAACAGGGATACCTGTCGCACGACTCACAACTTCAGCGATTTCATCGGCGCCCACTTCGGTACGCAACATTTTATGTTTGGTTGGATTAGCGTTTGCTTCAGAACTAGAAGCTTGTTTTAACTGAGCCTCAAGCGCTGGCAATTTACCATATTGCAATTCAGAAACTTTTTGCCATTCACCTTTGCGTGTGGCTTCTTCCATCTCAAATTTGATTTTTTCAATCGCCTCTTTAATGTGTGCCGAACCTTGTACTTGGGCTTTTTCTGCCTTCCAAATTTCCTCTAAATCATTGTACTCGCGCTGAATCCTTACTAGCTCTTCCTCTATCAAACTAAAACGCTTTTTGCTGCCTTCATCTTTTTCGCGACGTACCGCTTCACGCTCAATTTTGAGCTGAATCATGCGGCGTTCAAGTTTGTCCATGACCTCCGGCTTGGAGTCGATTTCCATCTTAATGCGCGAAGCCGCCTCATCAATCAAATCAATGGCTTTATCAGGTAGAAATCGGTCTGTAATGTAACGATGACTGAGTTCAGCTGCCGCCACAATTGCGGGATCAGTAATCTCCACACCATGATGCAGCTCATACCGCTCTTTCAGGCCGCGTAAAATAGCAATGGTGGCTTCTACTGTAGGCTCATCCACCAATACTTTTTGGAAACGACGTTCTAACGCTGCATCTTTTTCTATGTATTTACGGTATTCATCTAAGGTCGTTGCACCTACGCAATGCAATTCACCACGTGCCAGAGCGGGTTTTAGCATATTGCCCGCATCCATCGCGCCTTCTGCTTTACCAGCGCCTACCATGGTATGAATTTCATCGATAAAGACAATCGTTTGACCTTCATCTTGCGCCAACTCTTTCAACACTGACTTTAAGCGCTCTTCAAAGTCACCACGATATTTGGCGCCAGCCAACAAAGCGGCCATGTCTAATGACAACACTTTTTTACCTTTGAGGGATTCAGGCACTTCACCATTGACGATTCGTTGCGCTAAACCTTCCACAATGGCGGTTTTACCCACACCCGGCTCGCCAATCAATACAGGATTATTTTTTGTACGGCGCCCGAGAATTTGAATCGTACGGCGAATTTCATCATCACGACCAATCACTGGGTCTAATTTTCCCATTCTGGCGCGCTCAGTTAAATCTAAGGTATATTTTTTAAGTGCCTCACGATTAGATTCCGCATCAGATTCATTCACTTGCTCACCACCACGCACTTCATTAATCGCTTGATCCAACGCAGGTTTCGACAAGCCATTGGCTTTAAGCAATTTACCCGCTGCGCCTTTATCTTCGGTTAAGGCCAATAAAAACATCTCACTTGCGATAAAACTATCGCCGCGTTTTAAGGCTAGCTTATCGGTCATATTCAGCAAGTTATTCAAATCACGCGAGATTGCAATCTCGCCAGAGCTATCAGTTGATTTTGCTAAATTGCCTATAGCCGCCGTGAGTGCGGTTTTGAGTGGCGCCAAATGTACACCAGCATGCGCCAGCAACGAAGATGTCCCTCCATCTTCCTGCATAACTAACGCAGAAAGTAGGTGTAAGGCCTCTATGGTTGGGCTATCATTAGCGACTGCTAAGCTTTGTGCATCGTTAAGTGCTTGTTGAAATTTTGTTGTTAGTTTATCAAAACGCATCTTTAACTCCATTTCA
>JAYTRW010000085.1:0-6505 GCA_043745985.1 Methylotenera sp. | reverse complement strand
ATCTTGCAGATTTAACGCTGATTCGCTAATCAGTGTTTGGTGTAAATCAGATGCTAAGCTGGCTCTGTTACACACTGCAAAGGATGTTGCTGATCTCTTGCATAGCTAAGTACTTGGTTCATCTTTGTTTCTGCAATATCTTGTGGGTAAACTCCACACACAGCTAAACCTTCTGTATGTACTTTGAGCATAATTTGTGTCGCTTGTTCACGGCTTTTGTTAAAAAAACGTTCTATACATTCAACGACAAACTCCATAGGGGTATAGTCGTCATTTAATAGTAAAACATTAAACATTGGCGGCAACTTGGGCTTCGCCACTTCTGGTTTAAGTGCAACATCATATTCAAAGGGCTTAGTGCTTTTTTGTAACTGTGTCATATGAACCTATTTTGAGCCAAACCACAGAAATTTCAAGCCCAATTTCAATAGGGTTATCGTAAATCATTAAATAAAACTCATTGCGGGGAATAAGCGTGCAAAATAGTGGCTGATTGTAAGCCATTATTTTAGGTGAAATATTGAATTTGAATCAGACTGCGCCAAGCAGAGTTTTGTGATATTGGCTAGAACTGAGCGAGAGTAGAGCGATTCTTTAAGGGTAGATTTTAACGCTTTTAACGATGCGGTCTTGCGTTTGGATGATTTCTATGACGTGCGTCCCAACTTTAAAGCTGGTGTTAGATTCTGGAATATCTTCAAAATGCTCTAGAATGAGTCCATTAAGCGTGCGCGGGCCTTCCAGTGGTAGGTTTAGGTTTAATTTCTTATTCAGGTCGCGTAGTGTGCTGCTACCATCTACTATCCAGCCACCATCTTCATCTTTTCGGTAGCTGCCTAAACGAGAAGACGATTGCGTTGTAAAGTCACCGATCATTTCTTCTAAAATATCTTCTAGGGTCACTAAACCTTTAAATTCACCGTATTCATCTACAACTAGTGCTACACGCTGTTGTTTTTCTTGAAATTGCTGAATTTGCGTATAAAGCGGTGTGCCTGAAGGCACAAAGTAGGGCTCGGCAATCACTTCGCGTAGTGTTTCTTTATCAAAATCATCACTTTCATGGTGTGCACGCAATTGCGACATGACTTTACGCAGATGCAGTATGCCGATGATTTCTTCTTGCTCACCTTGTCGAACTGGTAAGCGCGTGTGTTGGCTGTTCGAAATCTGCTGCATAATTTCATCAAGCGGTGCGTCAAAATCTATGCTTTCTACCAAGGTATGAGCGGTCATGACGTCATCGACGGTAATTTTTTCTAAATCAAATAAGTTTAATAAAATTGACCTGTGTTTTTTGGGGATAAAGTGACCAGCATCAGTGACGATGCTGCGTAACTCTTCAGTAGTAACCGCGTGATGGACTTCTGCAAAATTGGCTTTCATGCCCAATAAATACATAAAGCCTCTAACAAAAAGATTGACGAATGAAACGATAGGGTTAAATAGCCAGAGCAATGGATAAAGTAGATAGCTGCAGGCAAAGGCAAATTTTTCAGGATGGGCTGCGGCAATTACTTTGGGCGATATTTCACTGAACACTAAGATGACGAATGTCAGCGCAAGCGAGCCTGCTGCAAGAACGTATTCGCCCTCACCAAATAACTGATGGCTGATGACGACCTCTAAGGCTGATGAGCCAACAATGCAGAGCGTGTTGCCTAATAGAATGACGCCTAATAGTTTGTCAGTTTTCGATAGTAATACACTGGCTAAACGTGCGCCGCGATGACCTTGCCTTGCCAAATGCTTCATCCGATAACGGTTGACTGACATAAGGCTGGTTTCTGAGATTGAGAAAAAAGCAGTACACAGCAGTAGCAATACCAGAATGCCAAACTGCGAACTTAAGGAAATATTATCCAAAGGGGTCTACCAAAGGGAGTCTAATTGTTGAGATGTAAGATAAAGAGAGTGTATACGGCAGGGGGATAAAAAATCAAGTGCAATGTATTTGCACTTGATTGATTTATTTGAAGTTTATGTGAAGGTTAAGAGGCGAACTCAGAAGGGTCTGGCTCAACTATGACTTCTTTCTTTCCACCTTCTTTTTTCTCAACATCACCAATTAAGTTGGCACGATTCACGCCTAGCCACATGGCGATTGGGCAGGCAACCAATACTGAAGAGTAAATACCGAACAAAATACCAATGGTTAGCGCTAATGCGAAGTTATGCAATACTTCGCCGCCGAATAACAGCATTGAACCAACCATGGTTTGTGTCATGGTGTGCGTGATAATGGTACGTGACATGGTGCGAGTAATCGCGTTATCAATCACTTGTACCACACTAGCTTTACGCATTTTGCGGAAGTTTTCACGTACTCGGTCAAACACCACTACGGATTCATTCACTGAATAGCCTAGAACCGCTAGAATCGCCGCCAATACCGTTAGGTTGAATTCCCATTGAAAGAATGCAAAGAAACCTAAAATAATCACCACGTCATGCATGTTTGCGATAATCGCTGCCACAGCAAAGCGCCACTCAAAGCGTAACCATAGATAAAGCATAATGCCTAAGCTTACGAAAAATAGTGCTAAACCACCATTTTCATAAAGCTCATCCCCTACTTGAGCACCTACTGCCTCTACACGGCGAACTTCAGCCGTAGCATCTGCCGTGACTAATGCTGTTTTTACTTCCTCTGAAAGTTTAGCGACGGAAACGCCTGTTTTAACAGGTAGTCGAATCAATACATCATGGCTTGAGCCGAAATTTTGTACAGTGGCTTCTTTCAAGCCTATGCTATCTACCGCTTTACGAACGCTTTCAAGATTAGCTGCTTGAGGATAGTTCACTTCCATCACGGTACCACCAGTGAAATCCACCCCAAAATTCAAGCCGCGAGTGGCTAAAAACACAACAGCTAATATGAATGTCACCAATGAAATCGCGGTCGTCAGGCGACCGTAACTCATAAAGGGAATATCTTTTTTGATTCTAAATAATTCCATAATATTTACTCTAGTCTTTAAAAAAGTTTGCGCTTAAGCTTTGTAAATTTGGCCAATTGATAGCTTGGTAAGCTTACGGCGATAACCGTAAATCAAGTTAACTATGGCGCGTGATACCAACACCGCGCTAAACATTGAAGTCAAAATACCTAAAACGTGTACTACCGCAAAGCCTTTAATTGGACCTGTACCAAACATGAATAAGGCCAAACCGGCAATCAGCGTTGTTACGTTTGAGTCTAAAATGGTATCCCAAGCGCGCTCATAACCTGCGTGGATGCTAGCTTGTGGCGTGTTGCCATTGCGCAGTTCTTCACGAATACGTTCGTTAATTAACACGTTAGCATCAATCGCCATACCAAGTGCTAGGGCAATCGCCGCCAAACCTGGGAGGGTAAGCGTAGCCTGTAACATGGATAGAATCGCCACCAACAGTAGCAGGTTAATCGCTAGCGCGGTCACTGAAACTGCACCAAAAGCCGCGTAGTAAATCATCATCATCACAGCAATTGCAGCAAAGCCCCATAGCGTTGAATGTACGCCACGGTTGATATTGTCTTGCCCCATGCTAGGGCCAACAGTACGTTCTTCAACAATATCCATCGGTGCGGCGAGCGCACCAGCACGTAATAGCAACGCAATATCAGTGGCTTCTTGTGTATTGGCCATACCAGAAATTTGCACGCGACCACCACCAATTTCTTCGTTAATGGTTGGTGCGGTAATCACTTCCGTACTGCCTTTTTCAATCAGCAATATTGCCATGCGTTTACCCACGTTTTCACGCGTCACTTGCTGGAAAATACGTGCGCCACGAGCGTCTAAGGTAACGTTCACGGTAGATCTGCCAGATTGACTATCTACGCCAGGGCCCGCATCTGTAATGTAATCACCCGTTAGCACTACGTTCTTTTTAACCAAAACTGCGCGGCCATCACGATTTTTAAATACATCGTCACCTATCGGGGCTTGACCTTTTTCCGCTTTTTCTAAGGTAGCCGCATCACTTTTTTCTTCATCAACTAATCGAATTTCTAGCGTCGCGGTACGACCTAAAATCTCTTTCGCTTTTGCTGTATCTTGCACGCCAGGCAACTGAACTACCACACGGTCAGCACCTTGTTGTTGAATGATAGGCTCTGCAACACCTAGCTCGTTAATACGATTATGTAGTGTTTGAATGTTTTGTTTAATCGCAAAATCTTGAATTGATTTTTGCTCAACTAAATTAAGTGAGGCTTTTAGAATTCTTTCTTCGCCAATAGTTGATTCTTCCAATGTTAAGTTTGGATACTCTTTAGCAATTACTGCATGCGCTTTGGCCAATTCATCTGCGTTATTGAAACGAATTTGCACCGTTTCACCTTCGCGAGACACGCCAACGTAAGAAATACGCTCTTTACGCAGTGCGATTTTGAAATCACCTACAAAACGTTCAGCGGCTTTACTTAAAGCGGCTTTCATATCTACCTGCATTAAGAAGTGCACACCACCACGTAAATCCAAACCCAGATACATAGGTTTCGCACCCAAGCTACGCAACCAGTTTGGCGAGCGAGAAAGTAAGTTCAACGCTACCGTGTAATCCGTGCCTAAATTGGCTTGCAGCACATCTTTAGCGCGGATTTGCGTATCAGTGTTCTTAAAGCGTGCTTTTACGCCACGCGCATCTTGATACACGCCATCATATTCAATTTTCTCTTGCTTAAAAATATCCTCAACTTTGCCCAGTAAAGCTGAGTCAAGCTTGGTAGTACTTTTAGCAGGAGTGATTTGTACTGCTGGAGATTCACCAAAGAAATTTGGAATCGTGTAAATCAGCCCAATCAAAATCATGACTGCAACAAGGATGTTTTTCCACATTGGATAGCGGTTCATAGTCTGGCTCTAATTAATAACGTTGTGGTGTTGAAAGAGGCTTAATCAATAGCGTTTAAATGCTCTTAATCGTGCCTTTAGGTAGTGCGCTTTGTACCGCTTGTTTTTGCACAGTAATTTCAGTATTTGCAGCAATTTCCAAGCTTACAAAAGACTCGGTTACTTTAGTCACTTTGCCAACAATGCCGCCGCTAGTCACTACTTCATCGCCTTTTTGCAAAGCGGTAATCATTTCGCGTTGTGCTTTTGCCGCTTTCATTTGCGGACGAATAATCATGAAGAAAAATAATACAAAAATAACGACAAGTGGAAGAAAACTCATTAAATCGCTACCCGTAGTAGCGCCTGCTGCGTATGCATTTGAAATAAACACGTTGAACTCTCTTTAAAATGAATTGAATGTTGTAAAAAATTAGCTTCGGATTTTAACACAGACTGTTATTTATTGTAGATTAGTCACTTTAGCGTCATTTAGGCGTCACTTGGGTATTGAGCTGAGTTCGCTTAATTGCAAACTCGGTTTTAAACGCCTCAAATGTGCCAGCTTCAATCGCACTGCGCATACTCTGCATCAGCACTTGGTAGTAATGTAGATTGTGTATGGTATTTAAGCGCGCACCTAGAATTTCACCTATTCTATGTAAATGGTGTAAATAAGCACGGCTGAAATTTTGGCAGGTGTAGCAAGTGCAATCAGCATCTAAGGGTTGGGTGTCAGTTTTATAGCGGGTATTTTTAATTTTTACGTCGCCATATTGAGTGAATAGCCAGCCATTGCGCGCATTGCGCGTTGGCATAACGCAGTCGAACATATCAATACCTTGCGAAACCGCTGCGACTAAATCTTCAGGCGTGCCTACACCCATCAAATAACGTGGTTTGTTTTGTGGCATTTTAGGCGCAGTGTGAGCGAGAATGCGCAGCATATCCTCTTTGGGCTCACCCACCGATAAGCCGCCAATGGCAAAGCCGTCAAAATCAATGTCAGTTAAGCCAGCCAGCGATACATCGCGTAAATCTTCGTACATGCCGCCCTGAATAATGCCGAATAGCGCGTTGCTATTGCCTTGATGCGCATCTTTGCTGCGTTTTGCCCAGCGCAAACTTAATTGCATTGAATCGTTCGCTTCTTTTAATGTCGCAGGAAAGGGCGTACATTCGTCAAAAATCATCACAACGTCGCTGTTCAACACTTTCTGAATGCGCATAGACTCTTCTGGCGTTAAAAAGCATGTGTCGCCATTGATTGGGCTTTTAAACTTCACACCTTCTTCAGAAATTTTACGCATCGCGCCTAAACTGAATACTTGAAAACCGCCTGAATCGGTTAGTATTGGGCCACCCCAGCCCATGAATTTATGTAAGCCGCCATGTGCTTCAATCACTTCTAACCCAGGGCGTAGCCAAAGGTGAAAAGTGTTGCCTAAAACGATGTGCGCATCAATTTCTTTAAGTTCTAATGGCGACATCGCTTTAACCGTGCCATAAGTGCCCACTGGCATGAATGCAGGCGTTTGCACATCGCCATGCGCTAGGTGAACAGTGCCGCGACGGGCAAGGCCGTCTTGTTTGTGTAAGGTAAATTGCATGGTAAGGCTATATTTGAACCGTCTTTTAGGAACCCGCGATTTTATCACAAGGCTTTGATATACTCATTTTTGTATCAA
>JAYTRW010000084.1:0-2027 GCA_043745985.1 Methylotenera sp. | reverse complement strand
CATGTGCGTTCTCGCGCGCGGCACGTAGACAATTGTAAATGCTCGATAAGTTGCGATTATCCATTGCAATGTAGTAAATCACATTGTGTGCGGTGACTTCATCGTAAGCTTTATGAAAATCTTCTACGGTGTCAGAAATATGCAGCAATGGCACCCACAGCGCGGCCTCACTTTGCGCAGCATTTTGTACAAGCGACATGCGATAAGTCACATCCAGCATACGCGCCATATTTTCAGCACGCTCAATATAACGTGCCATCCAGTAAAGGTGATCAGCGGTGCGGCTTAGCATTGCAGCACCCATGTATCTTTAGTGCCACCACCTTGTGATGAGTTCACGACTAAAGATCCTTCATTCATCGCCACGCGACACAATGCGCCTGGCACTACTGAAGTTGTTTTACCTGATAATACATAAGGGCGAAGGTCTACATGACGTGGCGCAACACCTTGCTCAACCATGGTTGGGCAGGTAGAAAGCGCTAGTGTAGGCTGGGCGATGTAGTTGTCAGGGTCGGCTAAAATGCGTAATCTAAATTCTTCAATCTGCGCTTTGCTAGAGGTTGGGCCAACCAGCATGCCGTAGCCGCCAGAGCCTTGTACTTCTTTAACAACCAATTCAGCAAGATTATCTAACACATATTTCCTATCGTCTTCCTTGCTGAGTTTATAGGTTGGAACATTTGACAAAATTGGCTCCTCACCCAAATAAAACTTAATCATGTCAGGCACGAAGGTGTAGGTAGCCTTGTCATCAGCTACACCTGTGCCAACAGCATTAGCTAGTGCTACACCGCCATTGCGATAGACTGAAACCAGCCCTGGCACACCCAACATTGAGTCTTGCCTGAATGCTAATGGGTCAATAAAGTCATCGTCGATGCGACGATAAATCACATCAATCTTTTTAGGCCCTTCGGTAGTGCGCATGAATACGGCATTATCTTTCACAAACATGTCACGACCTTCAACCAGCTCAATACCCATTTGTTGCGCAAGAAAGGCATGCTCAAAGTAAGCGCTGTTGTAGGCGCCTGGCGTCATCAGGACTACTGTTGGATCACTGGTTGAGCCGCGCGGCGCAACGGCACGAAGGTTTTCTAGCAGTAGTTGTGGGTAATGTTCAACTGGCGAAATTGGGTATTGTCTGAATAGTTCGGGGAATAATCGCATCATCATGCGACGGTCTTCCAGCATGTATGAAACACCAGAAGGCGTTCGTAAGTTATCTTCTAGTACATAAAATGTATCCGCTTCTGTGCGCACAATATCAATACCTGCAATATGCGCATAAACGCCGCCTGGCACGTCTACACCTTGCATCTCTGGTCGATACATTTCGTTAGTCAGTATGCTTTCTGGCATGATGCCAGCTTTGATAATATCCTGCCCGTGATAGATGTCATTCAAAAACATATTGAGTGCACGTACACGTTGGCAAGCGCCATCTGAGAGCTTTCCCCATTCACTTGCGGCTAAAATTCGAGGAATCACGTCAAAGGGAATCAGGCGTTCAGCGCCTTCCTCCTCGCCATAGACTGCGAAAGTGATACCGACTCGTCGAAACAGTAATTCTGCATCGCGAGATTTTTGCGCAAGTTGAGAAAAGTCTTTGCCAGCTAACCAGTCAGCATAAGGAGCGTAAACCTGTCTCACGCCTTTTTTTGAATCTATAGATTCATCAAATGCAGTGAGCAGTTTATTTTTATAATCAATAGAAGCCATAGTAATAGTATACTTGCAAGGCGCGTGCCAACTCATACAAAATTAATCAATATCTATATTTAATGCGCCTTGCAGGCCTGTTCTAGTTTGAATTGATAGTACTAGTAGCACCTATTTTTTAGTCTAATTTAATTGATGCACTTTTTTGGTGCATAGCTAACTTAGCAAAGCGTTTAGTTAGTGCGTAAAGTTAATAGGAATTTTGTTGAAAGTAAGTCCCACAGCCTATTTCAGGCTTAAGTTAGTTTAAGCAAAACAACCAATAGTTGAATAATTAGCTATTGGTATAGTTATTGCTATAT
>JAYTRW010000083.1:0-6517 GCA_043745985.1 Methylotenera sp. | reverse complement strand
CATTTCCCTATGTATTTGAAAGAAATCGAATATCGCTACAATCACAAAAACGATAACGTCTTTAAACTACTTTTGAAACTCTACTTTAGTTACGTTTCACCCTAATTACCATATTTTCATTAGGCGCTAACATTTATCAAAAAAAGCTATCGCACCAAGGATTGCATCCGTTTTTTATCGTCGCCGCCACTTATTTTGTATTAAGTTTACTCGCCGCGCCGCTATTGGGAGTGATTAAAATCAGTCAATTAAGTCATGCTTTTTGGCTGAATGCTTTTCTCGCATCACTATTTGATGTCGGCGGATGGATGTTTTTAGTCGTGTCACTCTCTAAAACCGAGCTTTCCATCTTTGGCCCGCTTAACGCTTACAAAGTCGTTGCTTCCATGCTGCTAGCTATCGTTTTTCTAAATGAAATACCTAGCCTGCAAGGTTTTATGGGCGTTTTGGTGATCATTGCTGGCAGCTATTTTTTAACGCCCTCCACGGGAAATTTGCAAACCAACCGCATCTTAAACCTGTTAAAAGACAAAGGCGTGCAAGCAAGATTTCTCTCTATACTCTTATTCGCCATCGGCACTATTTTTCTTAAAAAATCGGTGATTCTTGGAGGCGCACTAGCCAGCATGGTGTTCTGGTCGCTCATCGGCTTTGTACTCGTGCTATTAAGCAACCAACTATTTTTAACTGGCGGCATGAAAAGTAACCAACAAGCTTCCAAAAAGCACTTGGTCATAATTATCGTCATCGGCGCAATGGTGTTTATCATGCAGTACTTTACCTTGCTGCTACTCGCCAACATGTTGGTGGCATACGCGCTTGCACTATTTCAGCTAGGCATGGTTTTGCAAGTGCTTGCAGGCTACAAAGTCTTTAACGAAAAACATATCGCCAAAAAGCTGCTCGCCTGCTTAGTCATGCTGGCAGGCAGCATACTAGTTTTAATGGCCTAAAAATTTCTATGACTAACACCCCATTCTACTCGTTATGTTCCTTGAGCTAAATCACCAAAGGCGTATGATGAAGTAGTAAAAAAGTTAAAATTAACGGTATGAAAAAAGGGAAATCATCATGGCCAATGACTCAAAAGACCACAAATTTAACGAGCACGTCAAAGCGATTGAAGAACACAGATCAGTACTAGAAAAACTACATTTAGAAAATAACGCAGATTTAGCTAAAGCCAAATCCTCACTCGAAAATATCGCCATCACACTTGAAGAATATTTAAAAGTAATTGGCGTACCGTAGTTTTTAAACTGAGGGGTGTGAACAAAACACAATAGGAATGCAATTGCGCCCTATGAGTTGTTTAAGTGAGTTTTGCCTAGACTTGATTGCTTACCATTGAGAATTTCTAGCTCTAGAACTGGTGCCGGATGTCGGAATCGAACTGACGACCTTCGCATTACAAGTGCGCTGCTCTACCAACTGAGCTAATCCGGCATTTTTCTAGGAAGCGAATTATACTGAAAATTTAGCGAATGTCATGCTTACTAATGCAATTTTTAAAATAAATTATCATACCCTACGAGCCACAGCGTAAAGCACCTACATGGCATCCAACGAAAAAATCGCTTATCCTAACTTATTAATGGCCAAATCCTCTAAGAAGATACCCCTTGGAAATTGGCGGCTATTCTTAAGTAAAGCCTCAAATTCGTTAATTGGCGTCGGCCTGCCAAATAGATAGCCTTGGAAGTGATTGCACCCATAATTTCTTAGGTATGCTAATTGACTATCTGTTTCAACGCCTTCTGCAATGACATCTATATTTAGTCCGCGTGCCATAGCGATAATGGTTCGAACAATCGCTTAGCCGACGGTTAGGTAGCTGAGTCAGTGGGTCATAAAATGCAAGTCTCTGAATTTCATCACTGGCGGCTTTACTCACAGTAATGTCAGTAAGGGTCGATACGTAGTTAGTGACTGTGCCATTGTTTGCTTTAACTGCCGTAATCGTTATATGTACTGGATACGCTTCACCATTCTTGCGCTTGTTCCATATTTCGCCTTCCCACATGCCTGTATTGTTTATACTTTTCCACAAAGCATCGAAGAAAGTAACTTCATGCTTTCCAGAACGAAACAATCGCGGTGACTGCCCGATGACCTCTTCTTCGCTATAGCCAGAGATTTTTAGAAACGCTTGGTTTGCACGAAGAATGACATTATTGGCATCCGTCACTAATATACCTTCATGGGATTCGAATGCAGTAGCAGCAATACTAAGCTCTACTGTTCGCTGCTCAATAATAGTTTCAAGATACTCTTCATGAAATTTTAATTCACGTGTTATTTGATGCAACTTTTCAACCGCTAGTTTTGTAAATTTTGTAAATGGATAAAAAATCAGCGCCGCTTCAAGCGCTAGTAATATTAAAGTCACTGTCCATAACAGCGTTTCTACTTTCTCCAAGCTGACTATGGATGCTTCTCCTTCAAGTTGATAATGATGCACCATCTTGTCTAGGGATGAACTTAATCTAGTCAGTGCTGTGTTCGTGATGAGCAGTAACGTAGCATTATCAGCTGTCTAATTATTATTGTCGGCTGCAAGTAACTCATCAACGCTTTTAATATAATCTTCAACTTGAGTATTCAGTGGATTCTCACCTTTGAAGTACATCGCATTGACTGTTGTAGACATACTCGATGATAGGCCTAACAGTTTGTCACCATGTATCAACGCATAGTGAGATTGAGCCATCAGCTCAATGCTCTCCTTTAACTTACGGTGAATTTTTGGGCGTTGATTTGTTTGTGCATGAACTAATAAATTCGAGAGCAGCGCCGTACGCTGACTTAACATGCGCTGTCGTCCGCTTATATTGACTATTGCAGCAGTACTTTTTTGCTTAGAGATGATAAGTTCAAGACTAAACCATGCAGAGGTTGATAGCGCAGCGATTAAAGTCAAAGCAAAGGCATAACGCCAGGTTAGGCCTTGGGCAATGTTCGTGTCATCTTTTATTTGTAGATTCATAAATAAAGCCCGTAGTCACTGCCAAACAACTTTTTGCCTGCTATGATTTCAGTTTACTGCAATCTTATATCAATTCCATAGCGACATAAGTAATAGTTTTAGCAACCAATTCCATGATTGATTTGCCAACTATGGCTGCGTTGCTTTCAGTACGGACTCAAGAACACCTGGATACTTTTGCTCGATCTCTTCGAGTCTTAAAGCGTTCATATGCTCAGTGCCATCAACCACCGTTTCAACAAGACCCGCGCTACGTAATATCTTGAAGTGATGTGACATGCTAGATTTGGGTCGATTCAGGTCAAGCTCTCCACAGGTCAATTTTCTGCCGGCCTTGGCGAGGCGAACAACAATTTCCATGCGCGTAGGGTCTGCTAACGCATAGAGAATATCAATCAACTCTACTTGCTCGATGGTTGGGTGTTTAATCTGTCTCATACACAAAATTTATCACATCTCTTGATGTTATTCCAATGTTCGATTATATTCGAACATTGGAATAACAAAGTTGGCTTAATTTTCTAGCCATTACCTAACTATCAATCAAGAGGATCTCCATGGCAGATTTATTTTCTTCCTTTCAATTAAAAGATGTCACGTTAAAAAATCGCATTGCGATTCCACCTATGTGTCAATACATGGCTAAAGATGGTCTAGTGAATGATTGGCACAAAGTGCATTATGCAAGTCTAGCCCGCGGTGGATGCGGCCTGGTCATTGTGGAGGCAACCGCTGTATCACCAGAGGGGCGTATCACCCCAAACTGCTTGGGAATATGGAACGATGCTCAAGTAGAACAACTACGTGAAATCGCAGCGGCAATAAAGGCGGCTGGCGCTATACCTGGCATCCAAATAGCGCATGCTGGACGTAAGGCAAGTGCTAACGTGCCATGGAAAGGCGACGACCATATCGCCGCTGGCGACCCACGCGCATGGCAACCAATAGCGCCATCAACCATCGCATTTGGTGGTGACCTCCCTCGTGTGCCGAGTGAAATGTCAATTGATGACATCAAAAGAGTGCAAGAAGATTTTGTTGCCGCTGCACTTCGTGCCAAAGAGGCTGGATTTGAATGGCTAGAGATGCACTTTGCGCATGGATATTTGGCTCAGAGCTTTACTTCGATTCACTCTAATCTTCGCACGGATGAATATGGAGGTAGCTATCAGAATAGATCCCGATTCACACGTGAGACGCTTGCGGCAGTTAGAAATGTCTGGCCAGAGAACCTGCCATTAACAGCGCGATTCGGTGTGCTGGAATTTGATGGTAAAGATGAAGAAACCATGAGCGAGTCCATACAACTGGTTAAAGAGTGGCGCCAGCTTGGGCTGGACATGCTAAGTGTCAGCGTTGGATTCAACATACCAGATACGAATATTCCATGGGGGCCTGCATTTATGGCGCCGATAGCTCAGAGAGTACGCAACGAGGTTCAAATACCTGTTTCATCTGCGTGGGGATTTGGTGCGCCAAAAATTGCTGATCAGGCGATACGTAATGAACAGTTGGATTTAGCGATGATAGGACGAGCTCACCTAGAGAATCCAAATTGGCCATATCATGCGGCAAAGGCTTTAGGTAAAAAGGATCCAGCCTGGGTATTTCCGCCACCGTATGCGCATTGGTTATCTAGATATAAAAGCCTGATAGAAGACTAGTCAATTGCCCCCCCATTTTGTGAGGCAAAACTCAGATAATGACTCGTTTTATTGACATCATTATCTGAGGGCTTTTCTAGAATTTGGTTACATTAAAAACGCTATCTTTCTAACCAAAGTAGGCGATAAAAGATACACCACCACCTTAAAGTAGCGTTACCTGTTGCGAATGAGGCATTATCAGAGGCTTAATTAAAGTACCACCTGCTAAAGCTAGAGTATTTGTTGATTTTATTATGGATAAATTTAGAGCTCAGCTAAGCGCATGAACGACATTTTGCTGTTGCACTGGCGTTTTAAGGTAAAATGCCGCGCTTTCCATTCAAGGCATTTCAATCTATGTGGTTCAAGAATCTAACGCTATACCGTGTCACTAAATGGGAAGAAACGCCAGCATCCCTTGTAGAAAAGCTTGCTAAGCGCGCATTGCAATCTTGCAGTGGTTTGGATATGCAGAGAGTAGGTTGGGTCTCTCCCAAAGCGGAAGACGAACCTCTTGTTCATCAACTAGGCTCTCAACTTCTCGTTAGTCTTGGTATCGAGAAGAAGTTACTTCCAGCAACCGTGATCAATCAATTTACTAAAGTACGCGCTGCAGAAATTGAAGAGCAACAAGGTTACAAACCTGGCCGCAAAGAAATGAAAGAAATTAAGGAAGCTATGGTAGATGAATTGCTACCTCGCGCCTTTGCCATTCGCAGTAAAGTCAATGCTTGGATAGATCCAGTAGATGGTTGGATGGTCATTGATGCGGCTAATCTAGCCAAGGCAGATGAAGTGGTCACGCAATTAGTTAAAACACTAGAAGGTTTTTCAGTTTCTCTCATTAAAACCAAGTTATCACCATCAGCCGCTATGACCACATGGTTAGGTGCTAACGAAGCCCCAGCATCATTTACGGTTGATCAAGACTGTGAGTTACGTGAGAAAGGTGAGAGCGGATCCACCGTGCGTTATGTCAAACACGCATTAGAACTCGACGAAATCAGCAAACACTTAAAAGCTGGTAAAGAAGTTACTAAAATGGCGATGACCTGGAATGACAAGATATCATTCGTCATGCACGAGAATCTACAACTTAAACGGATTGTGCCCTTAGATCTGATTAAAGACCAAGCTGACGTGAACAGTGAAGATGATAGCTTCGATACTGATTTTGCCATCATGACAGGTGAATTGAAAAAGCTCATTCCTTCAGTAGTGGATGCATTGGGTGGCGAGGTTTAAATTATTCACCCTAATGTTTACAGTAACTACCGAACACCCTAACATATTTAACCCCATAGATCTGGCTACCAAGTTAAATCATGTTATGGTTAAATCATGTTATGCTCCTAAAAACTTGGCATGCTTCGGCGCTTCAATACAATATCAATTCACCTATTAATGACTCATTCGAGTGGGTTGAATTTCTTTTAAAAAGACAATCATGATTGAAAATAATACGACTTTACAACTTGAAATTGCTCAGTTAATGGTGCATGCATTAAATCTGGATACCTCAGCAAATGACATTGACCCAGACGCACCGCTTTATGGTGATGGGCTTGGTTTGGACTCTATAGATATTCTTGAGGTAGCTTTGGTCATTTCAAAACGTTATGGCTTACAGCTCAAAGCAGATAGCGAAAACAATCATCAAATTTTCAGCTCGCTAAGCAATCTTACAAACTATGTTGCAGCACATAAAGCAAGCTGAGATTTAAGTAAAAGATATGCCTAAGCTCATCAGAATTGCAGGTGGATTAGGCATCACGGCATGTATTGTGATTTATGCGATGCTAGTACATCACGTTAACACGTCTGATGGATATAGCTCACTAGCTGCAGTATTAGCATTAATACCAATATTCTTACTTGTGTTTAG
>JAYTRW010000082.1:0-6527 GCA_043745985.1 Methylotenera sp. | reverse complement strand
TAGATGCGCGTAGCGAGGTGTATTGAATAGTCTCATCACTTAAAACACCACCACGCTACCGCGTGGAAACTTAAATAACCTCGCTTGCGTTTGGTCGACCACTTTACCTGCGGTGACGGCAATGAATGCAGGAATCAGCCCGTCATGAAAAAGCACAGGGTCAGGTCTTGCAGTCCGCATTTAGCCTAACCCTGCGCTCAACCGGAGCGTGGTTATAATACGGTTTTATTTTTCAGCTTTCCGTGCCGCGCCCGGTTAGCTTTACGTTAGGGCTCTTCACATATTGCCATAAAATAATGTTATGATTTTGGCATGGCTCCTACAGTTTTCCGCGATGGCTCTTTTCGTTTCTTTTTCTTTTCACGTGAAGAGTCTCGTATCCATATACACGTATCTCACACCGATGGTGAGGCTAAGTATTGGCTTGAACCATCTATTGAACTTGCTATGAGCCAAGGACTTTCTCAAAAACAACTTACCGAGGCACTGCGTTTAGTCGAACAACATCATCAGGAGATATTGAATGCTTGGCACTCCCATTTCGGAAATTGAAGTTTCGCTAGCTTCGAATCAAGGTTTTTGGTTACTGCTTGAAGATGAAGAGCTTTTTGTCCCATTCTCAGAGTTCCCTTGGTTTAAAAAAGCAACCATCGAGGCAGTTACTACCGTGGAAAAACCATCTTTAAACCACCTTTACTGGCCACTACTAGATGTTGATTTATCTATTGAATCGATTCGAAATCCAAATTCGTTCCCATTGATTTCTAAAGCCTAACCCATCATTCAAGCAGGACGCCTAACGGCGCCCCTTAACTCAAACGTTAGGACTCACAATCAACCTCCATATAAAAGTATGGCTATTTATATGGATGCGTATTATCATTGACGAATGGCAAAAACAAAATTCGAGTGGGATGCAGAGAAAGATGCGCTAAACCAAGAAAAACATGGCGTTTCTTTTACCGATGCTCAATACGCTTTTGCAGACCCACGCCGTGTGATTGCCAAAGACATCACCCACAGCCAATCTGAAGAACGTTTTTATTGCTTTGGTGAAGTTGACGGAGGTGTTTTAACGGTACGATTTACTTATCGTGCCTCAATTATTCGAATTATTGGCGCTGGTTACTGGCGCAAAGGAAAGGTAATTTATGAGCGCGAAAATCAAATACACGAATGAACCATTAGGTGACGTTAAAGTAATTAAAGACTTTTTACCATCTCCTGCTGAACTATCATTCAATGAAGAAGCTGTCAAAGTGACATTGGCGCTAAGTAAAAAAAGCATTGATTTCTTCAAGTCTGAAGCTACTAAGAACCATACACAATACCAGCGTATGATTCGCCGTTTAGTTGATGCTTATGTTGAGTCACATAGCCCGTCCTAACCCATCCATTAAGCGGGACGCCTTGCGGCGCCCCTTATGTCAAACGTTAGGCATTTAAACTAAGTTGCGCTAAAATTTGTCTATGGATTTTGAAATTATTGGCAGTGTTAGGCAGGCGGAAACTTTTGCTCGTGGCTCTGGTATAAAAGAGTTACCAAGACTTCGTAAAATTTATGGTATTGGTAATTAGCGCAAACGAAAAGGCATAGCATCAATTCGCCTAGCTGACGGTTCGCTGCGAGAAGCTGAGATTCATTGCTATGAAGCTACTGGTATTGGCAAGCTAGAATTTAAAATTAAACGTTACTTGGATACTTAAATCATGACTAAACACGAATTTGTTATATGCATAGATAATCACGGATACGAAGCATCATTAGAAATGCGTAAACTTTATGAAACTATTGAGGACACAGACGCTGAAAAACATGGTCAATTGCGAGTGATTGATGAATCTGGTGAAGATTATCTATATTCAGCTACATTTTTTAATCGCGTTTCATTGCCAGCTAGTGTTATTGAGCGTGTTTATCACGCACACGCCTAACCCATCAATCCAGCCGACCGCTTGCAGCGGCGGCTGATTTCAGACATTAGCAATCTCAATCGAGTTATGACACAACCAAAAACCAATAAAATTTCCTCTCTAGCAAAATGGCTTGCCGCTGGCATGAGTCTATTGATGTTCGCCTATGGTGTGTTTATCATTGTTACTCAACATTATTACGGTCGTACAACTAAACTCGGTGGCGCTGAAGTCAGTGCCGATGGTCTTCCAGCCATATTAATGGGGCTTGGATTCATTATCATAGGGTTGACGCCTATGTCACTTTGGGCTAAATCTGCCAACGCTGCTGGTTTTTGGGCTGCAACTTGTTTAATTTTAGGCTTTCTGTTGCTCATTTTTCCGCCATTACTCTTGCAATGACTAATATTGCTAACCCCTCCATCAAGCGGGACGCGCCAAAGCGCGTCCCTTATGTCAAACGTTAGGCACATCACGCCTAGTCTTCGCTGAGCTACTAGCAACCTTTTGTATATGAAGTACCCTTAATAGGAAGATCAATGAACGCACACCAAGTAAGCAATAAAAATATACTGCTCGTTAAAGTTCCCATAATTATCACTCTCTATTTCTGGATTATCAAAATCCTCGCCACCACCGTTGGCGAAACAGGAGCGGATTCTCTGATTTTTAACTTACATTTTGGCCTGCCTACCACTTCCCTGCTAATGGGCGGAGTGTTAGCTGGATTTTTGTATGCTCAGGTTAAAGCCAAAACATACATACCTTGGCTCTACTGGATGACCGTGGTGTTTGTCAGCATTGTAGGTACACTTATTACAGACAATCTGACGGACAATATTGGTATTGCCCTAGCAACCTCCACGATAGTATTCGGTATTGCCTTGGTAATAACCTTCTGGCTGTGGATCAGGGCTGAAGGCTCGCTCTCCATTCACAGCATTTACACCACCAAACGCGAGTTGTTCTACTGGGCGGCTATTCTATTTACTTTTGCACTGGGAACGGCAGCAGGCGATCTTATGGCTGAATCCGTTGGCTTGGGTTATGCCTTATCTGCCTTGGTGTTTGGCGCTGCCATCGTCCTTATTGCGCTCGGTTTTTACGTATTTAATCTTAATGGGATTCTGGCCTTTTGGCTGGTTTACATTTTGACTCGTCCACTGGGCGCGTCCATCGGCGACTACTTGTCACAAGACATTGCCAACGGTGGCTTAGGGCTTGGCACAGTTGGTACAAGCGCTGTTTTTCTGGTCGCCATCGTAGGTTTGGTGTCTTACTTGACCATTACCCGTGCAGACGCGCCACCGCCTACTCAAGAAGCCAATGAATAATGAGAACACACGGTTATTTGTGGTGTTGGCCTAACCCTACATTTGAGCGGGACACGCCAAAAGCGGCGCGCCCCTTAATTTAAACGTTAGGAACCTACTCGTGCCCACGTATTGGAAAAGTCGTAAGCTTAAATATGTGTTCGCCGTGGCAGTGATAGCAGCTTTGAGCGGTTGCGCGCGCCATTTCTCGGGTGACGCTGTTGCCGATCCATATGGACTCTTCAGTGGCATTTGGCACGGAATGATCTTTCCTATCACTTTTTTAGTGAATCTGGTGTCTTGGCTACTTTCATTGTTTGGCGCTTCGTTTCTATCTGATATACAAATCATAGGTAGGCCAAATACTGGCTTATTTTTCTACTACATTGGTTTTGCTGTTGGGCTATCTGCTAGCGTTGGCGGCGGTGCAAACTCAAATTAACAAATGATTTATATTCCTAACCCATCCATCAAGCGGAACGCTGGAGTTGCCCCTTATGTCAAACGTTAGACACTCACACCAAAAGGTGACAATAGGCACACATTGATGTAAAATTTCTGCCATGAAACCATTCCGCTGGAGCCATGAGAAAAACGAGGCTCTGAAAATCGATCGTGACATTTCATTTGAAATAATCGTGCTTGCAATTGAAGCAGATGGCTTGCTGGATATACTTGAACATCCGAACATGGATAAATATCCAAACCAGTCTGTTCTTGTCGTAGCATTTAATGGTTACGTTTACCTAGTTCCTTATGTTGAGGAGCCCGACTATTATTTTCTTAAAACGGTAATTCCAAGCAGGAAGGCAACCCGCAACTATTTATTAAGGAGTAATCCAGATGAAAAAACCTGATCAGTTTGAAAAGGATATTTTGGTCGCCTATGAAAAGGGCCAGCTTAAATCTTCCTCACCATCAAAAACAAATTTGGCAAAATTCAAGGCGGCGGCTACAGCCACATTTCTCAAAGAAAAGCGTGTTAATATTCGACTGTCTTCACCCGACTTGATGGATATTCAAGCGCGTGCACTTGAGGAAGGCATGCCTTACCAGACATTAATTGCCAGCGTACTTCATAAGTTTGTGGCTGGGCGTCTTGTTGAATCATCGAGCAGTCTAACCCGTCGTTCAAGCGGGACGCCACGCAAGCGCGTCGCCCCTTAATTCAAACGTTAGCATTGCAAGGAGTTGCATTTGAGTATCAACTACAATAATGACGACAAACGCCCTACTCGCTTTAAACAGCAAAACCGTCCGCTAGAAAATCGTAACATTTAACTACAGTATTGATGGCTAATAAAAAGCGCCTATTGAGAGTTTCAATAGGCGCTTTTTATAATACAAATTTAATAGTGTTATATGCTCTCGAAAGCCTCACATAGTTGGCTTAATAACTGGCCAAATAAGGGAATCACGTCTTCTTTATCATGCGGGCTTTCATCATCAGTACCAGCAATCACAAAGGCCACAGTTAATTTGTCCAAATTCTCTCTAAACTCAAACCAATGATCAACTTGGGCATCACCTATCAATTGAAATTTTTGTAGCCCTGACTCTATAATTTCAATCAACTCTGCATCTGGCAAGCCAGCGAAGAGTGTTTTTGCGATAGTAATTTGCGCCGTTTGAAAGTTTGGGGTGATGTCTTCACGCGATAATGGCGTGGTGAAAAATGCGTACGCCAACAACGCATAAGCTTGATACACACTCAACATATCAAAGTTATCATTACGCTCCGCCAGCGGTGAGCGTTCTGCCGCTTGAATCGCCTTAAAGGTGATATAACAGCTTAAGTAGTCAGCTGATGCAAGCGCATCGTAGTCGTTCAAATCTATATTTGGCTTGGCTTCATCGTCACGTAATGTTTCAGCTAGGCACAAAGCGTGCATGAGTTTAATGCGTTTTGAATATTGCATATCCATATTGAACCTTATTTTATTTATAATTAATCTAGTGCAGGTATAGCTTCTAGCAACTCATGCAATTCCAGCCAACGTTCTTCAGCCACTTCAATTTGGTTAGCAAGTTCGGCTTGTTTCTTCAATAATTGCTGCAGTTCCGCTTTATCCGCTGCGCTATAGAGTTCGCTGTCATTCAAGCGGTCATCGCAAGTTTTTTTCTCAGTTTGCCATTTGGCAATATTAAGTTCTAGCTGTTCAACTTCTTTCACTAGCGGACGGCGGACGGCGATTCGAGCTTGGCGCTCGGCTTTATTAGCGGCACGGTCATTCTTGTTAGATCTATCTGCCGAGGTCTGACTTTCAGCTACCGCTTGCGTCGCTTGTTTTTCTTTTAAACGTTGCTCATTTAGCCACTGGCTATAACCTTCTAAATCGCTATCAAATGGTTCGGCTTTACCATCAGCCACTAAAATAAACTCATCGCAAGTGGCGCGCAATAAGGCTCTATCATGCGAAACCAATATTACGCCGCCTTGGTAATCTTGTAACGCTAGCGTTAAAGCATGGCGCATTTCAAGGTCTAAATGGTTGGTTGGCTCATCGAGCAACAGCAAGTTGGGTCGAGTCCAAATCAACAGCGCCAACGCCAAACGTGATTTTTCTCCACCCGAGAAATTTGCACATGACGAACGCGCCATCTCCCCTTTAAAGTCAAAACCGCCAAGATAATTCATATGCTCTTGCTCGCGTGTGAGCGGATCTAGCTTCATCATATGTTGCAGTGGCGATTCATCTGGGCGCAACTGCTCTAGCTGATGTTGCGCAAAGTAGCCGATATTCAAATCTTTACCTTCAACACGCTTGCCGCTTAGAGGCTGCAATTCATTGGCGAGTAACTTAATCAGCGTAGTTTTACCTGCGCCATTACGCCCTAATAAACCCAAACGTTCACCTGGTCTAATCGCTAAAACAATATTCTTAATTAACGCAACGTTGTTATAGCCGACTGACATTTCATCCAGCACCAATAATGGATCTGGTGCAGAAATTGGCGCCCTGAACTCAAAATCAAACTGTGAGTCCACATGCGCAGCAGAAATCATTTCCATGCGCTCCAAGGCTTTAATACGGCTTTGTGCCTGACGCGCTTTTGTGGCTTGTACGCGGAAGCGATCAATATAACTTTGCAAATGCGAGACTTTGCGCTGTTGCTTTTCAAACATAGCTTGTTGCAACGCTAGCTTCTCAGCACGCTGACGCTCGAAATCGGAATAACCACCGCGATACAAAGTCAGCGTTTGCTGCTCTATGTGCGCGATGTGGTTCACAATCGCATCCAAGAAATCTCTATCGTGCGAAATCAACAAGAGTGTACCGCGATAACTTTGTAGCCAGC
>JAYTRW010000081.1:0-6532 GCA_043745985.1 Methylotenera sp. | reverse complement strand
ACACTTTTGGGTTAGCAATAATATTTTTTGTGTGTTCAGCAATCGTGCTGATTAGGATAATCGGCTGACCGCTGTGATCCAATACAAATGGTGCAACTGAACCGAAGGGATAGCCAGCAAACTTTGTGGATAAGGTAGAAAGAACGCCACTGCGTGTACTGCGCAAAAACTGTAATGCCTCTTTGGCTAAACTCACTATATTGTCACTTTCAATAATTACTTTAGTTTTAATGCGGTTTGAGCGAGTCGAGCGCCTAATGCCAAGCATAGCTTTCGCTCATCTGTGCTGATGGC
This sequence comes from Methylotenera sp., assembly GCA_043745985.1. GTDB lineage: Bacteria > Pseudomonadota > Gammaproteobacteria > Burkholderiales > Methylophilaceae > Methylotenera. The sequence goes on along the minus strand of JAYTRW010000081.1, from coordinate 6,238 downwards.
CTTATCGTCCATCGTGCCGCCTATATGACTGGCACCATAAGGTGTACCGCCAGTCTGCGTGCTTGATAACTCAGGCTCTGAATAAGGCAAACCCACCATTAGCATGCCGTGGTGCATGAGTGGTAACATCATGGTCACTAAGGTGGTTTCGTTACCTCCGTGCATAGAGCCAGAGCTGGTAAATACTGATGCAGGCTTGCCAATCAATCCGCCTTTTAGCCACAAGCCAGCCGTGCCGTCTAAAAAGTACTTCATAGGCGCAGCCATATTGCCAAAGCGCGTAGGGCTACCAAGTGCTAAGCCTATACATTCTTCTAAATCGCTTAGCTCCACATAAGGGTCTCCGCTGTTTGGAATATCTGGCTCAGTCGCTTCGCAATTGGCTGATACTTTTGGTACAGTGCGAATTCGTGCTTTGACGCCCGCTACACTTTCAACACCGCGTGCAATCAGTTGCGCCATTTCATGAACTGCGCCACCTTGTGAGTAATATAAAACTAGGATTTCACTCATTTCTTTCTTTTATCCTTGATTCTTTGTTTTTTAGCATCTAATTCGAACAAGCCGATTGTATTGATTAAGTCACTAAATTTTGGATAACCATAATTTCGCGAATCAAACGCTGAGTAGTTTTTGACGATATGTTTTTTTACTTCGCTTAAATTAGCAAAACCATCTTCTGTGGATTCTGATATAGATTGGATTGCAGAGCGAATTAGGGCTACTAGTTTTATATCACTGGCTAGTTGTTGAGATGTTTTCTTAATAACGGGGGTTAATGTTACAGCGTCTTCAATTCGATTAGTTGGTAGTTTTATATCCTGAGTAGAGGCTTTTGGTTTGTCTTTAGTTGCATCAGATAATTTTATATCTGCTGAAATATCTTCAGGTATTTTGCTTTGTGACAATATTTCGATATAAATAAACTTATTACAAGCGGCTCTTAAAGATTCAGGTGTTTTTTGTTCACCAAAGCCATAAACAAGCTTACCTGATTCGCGAAATCGAATAGCTAACCGTGTGAAATCACTATCACTAGACACAATACAAAAACCATCTAGTGGCGCGGTATAAAGCAAGTCCATTGCGTCAATAATTAGTGCGCTATCTGTGGCATTTTTGCCTTTGGTGTTGGCATATTGCTGCATTGGTTGAATAGCATGTTTAGGTAGTATTTCTTTCCAGCGACTCAGTTGATTTTGGGTCCAGTCGCCATAAATACGTCTAACACTAGCGTCACCAAATTTAGAAATTTCTTCAAATAACTCATCAATAATTGGAATGACATTAAACGTGTTGTCTGCATCAATCAACACGGCTAATCGAGGGTTATTATTATCAGCGCTCATTTTGAGTCCAATTTTATTTGAAGCTAAAAGTATACAGCACATCTACAGCACTTTCTGTGCCAGCTTCTCCGCGCAGTGACCAGCGTGAGGTCATGTTATAGGTGAGTCTGGCAACATCTAAAAGACCGCTGATGCTTTTTTGGTAGCTGAGATATAGCCTTGATGAAAGGCGTTTACCAAATATCACGGCTGCGCTGTCTGCATCACCACCAGAAAAACTAAATTCATCTAAGCCCGCTGCTCGTGCCAACTGTGTTTGTAATGGCACGGATTGTCCTTGCGATAGCAATACGCCAGCAGCTAGTGATAATAAGCCGTAGTCACTTTTGCTGGTTTGGTCCATGCCGTGCCCTAATACTAGCCATGATAGTTTTTCGCTGTCAGCTACAGTTGGGTCAGACACTAATTTTGTGATGGGGAAAAGGGCTGTACCTGTGACTTCGATGCCCGCATTCACTGGCGTGGTGTTGCGCATGGCTCGAATGTTGATCCCTGGATTTTCTACTGTGCCATTAAAGTTAATAATACCGCGCTCTATGATTAATTTTTGACCATAAGCGGAGAAAGAGCCTTCTTTGACTTCGATGATACCTTCGGTATGCGGTTGATACTGCGTTAAACCTGTTAGAGTTAATGCGCCAGTGAGTTGCGCGTCTAGTCCGCGACCGCGCAAGGTGAACTCCTTGCCTAAGTCGATACGCAATCCGTTGAGTAATATTTTGAGCGCAGGTTCTGGGGTGATGTCAGTTTGCCCAATAATGACTACGTCATCTCCAAGCACTGGCGCATCTTCATTTGACAACTCAACGAGACCTTTTGCTACGTTGAAATTGCCAGAAATCATGAGTAAACCATTGGTCAATGTGGTTTTTCCTGTGCCATTTAAGGTTAAAAGACGATCTGCACGTGAAATAGCCGTGAAGTTTTGCGCGGACCAGTCTAGGTCAATTTTTGGCTTTGTTTTATCTAAACGAGTGCTGTTTAGCAGTAAAAATCCTGTCGCTTGTAAGTGTCCATCGCCACCTTGCCATGTGGCTTTTGTAATGAGTAGTTTGTCATGCTCAAAACTTGCTTGCAGCTCACCATTACTAAAGTTGACACCTTCAGTTGGTAGCGAAAATTGCAGATCTTTACCATCCACATTGCCACTTAAATTTGGCTCCGCCAGTGTGCCGTTAGCGGTAACGGTGATATTCAAATGACCATCAAAACTGGCATCCATCAGTGAAGTTGGCATGGGCAGCCATGCCAGTGTTTGTAGTTGCGCTATGCCATTCAAAGTCACTGGTGCGTTGGCGAGTAGGGCAAAGCCAGCGTTCACTTTGGTGAAAGTGGTGCTTAAATTAGCCTCTAAAAAGCCAATATTTTGTCCTTTAAGGCTAGTGCTAATCTCAGCCTGATTATTCACAAACTTGGCATCAAATTTTGCCTCTTTTAAACCCAGTGGTTTCTTAGTGTCATCGGCTGTGGTCATGGTGAAATCGCCAGCATCGTGCCATAAGTTGATATTGCCATTCAAACTCTCCGTTGCTTTGATGTCCCATTTAGCTGAAAAAACAGGGCTACCTTGTAGTGTCGATGGCAATATGAACAATTCTGCGGGTAAATCTTCTAGCGCCAATTGATCTGCATGACCTATGCTTGCAAAGCCATTGGAGTCAAATTTTATGAGGTCAATAAACACATTGCCTTTATTTAATTGTAAGCGTGCTTGTTCAAGTGTTGCGCCTTTCGTATCGAATAACAACGGTGCTGGCGCGGTGAGTTTGATAGTGGTAGTTTCCTCTAAAGCTAGGCTCTGCAATAACCCCTGCCAGCGTTTGGTTGCAGTGATTAAGCCTCCTTGCAGCGTGCTTTCAAATTTAAAATCTTTGCCTTGAGCCGTTAGATTTAGCTGATGTTTTGCACGTGTACCTTGTAAAGTCAGTTTGCCATTCACTACAGGATGTTTGCCGTATTGTAGGTTGCTTGCTGTGAATTCTCCCTTCACTTGACCATTTTCATCAGCCATCATCGATGTCTGACCTGTTAGATTTTCTACTTTTAAACCGCTCGGCAGGCTGATATTTTTTGCGAACAATTTGAGTTGTAGTGCTAAATTCTCAAAAGTACCTGTCACCGTACCACTCACATTTGCTTGACCAGAATAATCTGCGCCAAACTTTCTCAAATCTGCCAAATCAGCTTGCCAATCAAGCTTACTATAGGCTTGCCCAAGGCTGCCATTGGCTTTAATGGTGTTGTTGGCAATACTGGCTTGCAAGTCGATCTTGCGGATTTGTTTACCTTCAATGATGATGTTGCCGCTGCTAAGTAAGGCTTGATCTTGCCATTGGCTATCTCGTGCGGAAAATTGAATGGCGGTCATGAATGTAGGTAGAAGCTTACCTTGTAAAGCAATATCAAAATTGAGCTTGGTTGTTGGGTAACTGCCAAAGTTCTCAGGTTTAAGTTCGTTAATAGTGACGTTAGCCGAGAGTGGGTAATCATCCGCCAAGCCAAGTTGACCTTTAATATTCACCAAGGCTGCGGAAGGTACATTCGCCTGCTGTGCTTGGAATATGGCTAATTGATTGTTGGATTTGGCGAGTATTAAGTCGCTATTAAAGTGTAATGTTTGCAGGTCGCCAGATAGCGCTACTTTGACATCGTAAGGCGTGCTAACATTAGCTTGTTTGAGGCTAGCTAGGCCATTGAGTATAAAAGGTTTTTTGGTATTCATTTCCAATGTTGTTGCGGTTTCGCCCCAAGGTGTATTGGTGCTTAATGTATTGATTTTGATGGTTTTGACATCGGCCTCAAGGTTGAGCTTTAAATTGCTAAACGTTTGCGTTTCACCATTTCTAATAACTAACACTTCGGCAATTTCAGCCTGCTTAATTTGAATAGGAAATGGCGGTTTAATGCGTTCAGGTAAGCCAGAGTCTTTAGTTTTAGCCGTACCGTCGCCCACGGTAATAATAAGTCGTTTTGCGCGCATTTTATCTACCAATAACTTGCCATCGCCAAATGGTGAGAACTGCCAGTTAGCATTCAGTTTTTCAAGCTTCAGGTGGATGTTATCAAGGTCATAACTGAAAGTATCAAGGCTGGTTTGGGAGTTGATTGACATTTCGCTGTGTGCGGAAGTGACAAGTAAGGTAAGACCAAGCACCATTAACATTAAGTAACGCATAGAAAAGTAGCGTTGCAACATCAGAAAGCTACTCCTATATTAAAGTGGAGCCGATACTCGCCAGTACTTTCACCGTAAGCAATATCAGCACCAATCGGGCCTAGAGGGCTTTTCCAGCGTGCACCTAAACCATAGCCATATACAGGTGATAAGTCTTGTAAGGAGTTGGCGGCATTACCTGCATCCACAAATACCGCTGCACCCCATAAGCTGGTGAGCCATTGCACCACTTCTACGCTACCTGTTGCAATGTAACGCCCACCCACAATTGCATCGCCCTCAGTGACACCTAAGCTTTGATAGGCGTAACCGCGCACGGACTGGTCGCCACCAGCACGAAATAAATATAGTTCTGGGGCGCTGTTTTTGCCGTTCACTAAACCAATTTCGGCACGTGTGATGAGTTGCGTGCTAGAGGTGATGGGGTAGTAGGCCTGTGTTTTAATATGACTTTGCAAGAAGCTACCATTCGCCGTAGAAGTGAATGGTGCGCCAGTAAATTGCACATTCAACAAATAACCACGTGTTGGGTTGAGGTCGTTGTCAGTGTGTCTCAGTATGATGCCGTAGCCGAGTGTAGCCGCATAAGTGCTGTCAGAGCTTGCACCATCTACTTTGGAGCTTTCTGTGAGTAGGTTAGTACTCACATATTGCTCACGCTTACGATCTCCCCATGCTCGTTTAACACCAACTTGCGTCACGGTTAAATCTAAGCCTTCTACCAGCGTATGAGATACATTTCCATTCAAGCTATCTCGGTAACCTGCTTTAGTGGTTGGCAGATGAGTTTCACTGCTTAGAACTTGCGCATCTTGTTCCAATTTAAGGTTGCTACTCAATCTCCAACCCATGTTAAACAAATTCAAGTCATCCACTGATAATTGCAAGCGTGGTCCAGTGTTCGTGCTGTAACCAGCGCCTATGCCCATTTTAATGCTGCGGTTTTCGATGACTGTGACTTTAATCGGTGCGATGTTAGGATCAGCATTATTATTTGAATTAAGCGTATCCGCAGTAACTTCTACGCTCTGAAAGTAACCACTTTCCTGTAAGCGCGTTTGAAAGGTCAGTAAGTCTGACTGGTTATAAATGCGTCCTGCTTTAATAGGGTTAAGGTTTTCAACCACTCTATATTTGTAGCGCTTTAAACCTACTATTGTCGTATTACCAAACCTAATTGCAGCACCACTATTTACCTCGACACTTAATGCAACGGTCTGGGTATCTAGGTGAACTTCTGCTTTACTATTACTGATACTGGCATTGGGATAACGTTCGACTAAAAAGTCAGTCAACAGTTTGCGCTTAGCTTGACTCCAGCTTTCTTGGCGAAAAGGCTCACCTTTTTGTAATAGCCATGTTTCACGTAGTTTTTCTACGCTAGGCTTGGCATCTGCTGGCTGGGTAGTAATTTCGCCCATAAATTTTAATGTCACATTGCTGACTAAAATTGGTGCACCAGCTTCAACTGCAAACTTGGCAATGTAAACACCATTTTGGTTTTCCAGAGATGGGCTAATTTTGGCTGCGAAATAGCCTTCGGTTGCGATTAAATCTTTGATGTTTTGTGGCGCTAGTGAGAATAAACGCTGCCATTCTGCTTGGTTCATGCGCGGGTTATCGCGCCATTTCAACATGTCTAGATGCTTTTGTAGTAAGTCTTTAAGTGGTGTTGGTGCGGTAATCTCAACCTGATAATGGGCTGACTCTGCCA
>JAYTRW010000080.1:0-2041 GCA_043745985.1 Methylotenera sp. | reverse complement strand
AGCCATCTAAGTAAGCAAGCTGCTCTTTAGCATTTTGCACGCCTTGTTCGCTAAGCCACGCTAGTGCTTGCGTATCAGTAGGCATAGGCATGTTTATTTTTTGGCAACGACTGATAATCGTTGGCAACAACCGTTGTAGTTGATGCGCCACCAGAATGAAAACAACACCTTCTGCAGGCTCTTCAAGCATTTTAAGTAGCGCATTGGCTGAAGCCAAATTAAGTGCTTCGGCGGGATGGATAAGCACTATACGCGCCCCATCACTGCGGTGGCTAGACATGCTTAAAAAGTCACTTAAATCACGAATCTGCGCAACAGAAATTTGTGTTTTTTTCTTAGTTTTCTTTGTAGTGACACCCTCTTCATCCGCTTCCGACTCTTGCTCTGGGCTCAATAGGCGAAAATCCGGGTGACTTTCCTCTTTAAACCAATTACAACTCGAGCAAGTATCACAAGCATGCCCTAAATCATTTTTATGCGCACATAAAAGCGACTGGCTAAGCTCTCGGGCAAAATCATATTTACCAATACCAGCTCGGCCGTGTAATAACAAGGCATGTGCTCTGCGCTTGTCATCTTGATTAACAAGCTGCCAAGCCTTGGTTTGCCAAGGGTAAATTTTCACTTATAAATCCATATTTTTATTTATATAAATCATACTATTGCAGTAATTTCTTAAATAGATTAATTAATATATTCCAAAAGCCTGTTAGTTTTACGCAATTACTCACCAAGTACAATTTATTCTGGCGCTTAAGTAAGAGCTCTGGCTTGCCCCAGCCTTTAGAGCATTATGTACATAATAATTTCATGAAAAAACTTATGTATAAAATGTAACCGTATTTTAACTTTTTATCGAGAAAAAATAATTTTTATTCGATTGAGTCATACTAAGCTTTTTGTTTGTATTGCCACAGCCCAATATGGCTATATATTCTTCATAACGAAACCGCCAACATTGAATCCCCCACCTTCTAACTGTTCATTCGAAATCTGACTTGGTTGTTACCCTAATTCTTGCTTGCTAGGCAAGTGAGTGTGAATAGTCATTCCGCATACCATAAAACTGCGAAGTAATGACATACTGTGCCTCCCATTACAAATACGTGCCAAATTAAATGTCCGTACTTTAATCGTGAGTCAAATATGTAAAATATTATTCCAACTGTATAAAATATGCCTCCAGAGAGCAGCCATAACAATCCAGCAGTAGGCATTCTCGAAATCAATGGTTCAATTGCAATAACCACAATCCATCCCATCAATAAATACAATCCATTCGACAATACTGGATGCGAAGCTTTGTTTAACGCCTTTAATATAACCCCTATTGAAGCGAGTCCCCAAATCACACCAAAAAGTGCCCACCCCCATGCTCCACGTAACACACCCAATGTAAACGGTGTATAGGTTCCCGCAATGAGCAAGAAAATAATGGAGTGATCTATAACGTTAAATACACGCTTCATTCTACTGATGGGTAGAATGTGGTATACCGTCGAGGCTAGGTAAAGAAGTATGGTTGTTAATGAAAAAACTGAGACTCCTACAATAAACTTACCATCTCCATGTTGTATTGCATGAATTATTAGAAATGGCGCGCCAACTATTGCAGCTATTACGCCTATACCGTGACTAAGACTGTTAGCAAACTCTTCACTTTTCGATTGATCACGTTTTAAACCTAAATTATGAGCTCTCATCACAGTTTTCTCTAGGAAAGCATTAACTAATAATAACTTACTAGTTTAATATTGATTGAATGAATATTTGTTAGTAGTCTAAAAGATTACCCAAAACGATCACTATGCTAGGAGTGTTTAGGTTGCTTGATGCTATAAATCCATCATATTCATTGCATCTTTATTTCAAAGTTAAATTTAGAATAAAGGCGCTAATTAATTTGGCGAACTTTCTCTCAAAACTTATGACTAATAGTTAATAAGTAAATAATGCGCAGTACACACGAATGTTTATTCATTTGGTATGCGTTGCGTTTGTTTTCATGCAAGGAGTTTTGTCATGAGCACAATTCCAATCG
>JAYTRW010000079.1:0-2041 GCA_043745985.1 Methylotenera sp. | reverse complement strand
CTGAAGCTAGTGGGTCAGGATTGCCATCAGGACCTTCAGGGTTCACATAAATAAGCCCCATTTGTACCGCGCCTAATGGATTATCTAGTTCTCTATCGCCTTTGTAGCGCTCGTTGCCCATCCAAACATTTTCTGGACCCCAATAAATAGCTTCTTCTGGTTCCCAAATGTCTGGGCGGCCGCCAGCAAAACCAAAGGTTTTTAAACCCATGGAATCTAGCGCTACGTTGCCAGCCAATATCATTAAGTCCGCCCAAGATAATTTGTTGCCATATTTTTGTTTAATTGGCCAAAGTAAGCGGCGTGCTTTATCTAAATTGCCATTATCTGGCCAGCTATTGAGCGGTGCAAAACGTTGTGAGCCCGAGCCTGCGCCGCCACGGCCGTCTTGAATACGATAAGTACCTGCGCTGTGCCAAGCCATACGAATAAAGAAAGGGCCATAATGACCGTAATCTGCTGGCCACCAATCTTGTGAGTCTGTCATTAATGTGTGTAAATCTTGCACTACTGTATCTAAATCAAGTGTTTTGAACGCTTGTGCGTAATCAAAATTTGCGCCTAGCGGATTAGATTTCGATGAATGTTGATGTAAAACACCTAAGTTTAGTTGCTCTGGCCACCAGCCTTTGTTACTAGCGTTTTTAGCAACAGTCATTTTTTGTGTACCACCCGAAAAAGGGCATTTTGCTTCCGTTGTCATTTTTTTCTCCTTAGATATTTGTTAATAATTTGCTGCATATTCAGCCAGCAGCGCTATGGCCAGTGGACTAATGTTTTCTAATAGTTGTTTAATCATTGTATTCTCCTAGTTGCCTTGCATATGGAGCATTTTATGAGCTTAAGCTGTATTTGCATAATTGTATTTTTTGATGACATTGATAAATATAATTTATCAATGTATGATAGAAAAAATTGATGACATTGAGCATAAAATGAGTCTAACAGAATTAAAGTTTATTGTAGCTGTAGCACAAGAGCGCAACTTTAGGCGCGCTGCAGAGAAGTGCTTTGTTTCACAGCCAGCACTTAGTCTAGCGATTAAAAAACTTGAAGAAGAACTCAATGTAATTATTTTTGAGCGTAGCAGAAGCGAAGTCACTATGACTGAAATTGGCGAAAAAATAGTGGAGCAGGCTTCAAAAGTATTGGAAGAGGCCGCCTATATCAGGCAGTTAGCAGACCTAGGTAAAAATCAGCTTAAAGGCACGTTAAAACTAGGCATGATCCATTCAGTAGGCCCTTATTTATTACCAGAGATTATTCCCATATTACGTAATAGCGCGCCAGAGATGCCGTTGGAAGTGGAAGAGAACTTAACCGCAAATTTAGAGGTGCAATTGCGTAATGGCGTCATTGACGCGGCCATTATTGCGTTGCCGTTTAATATACCTGGCTTGCAATACCGCGCTTTGTATGACGAAGAGTTTGATGTGGTTGTACCCAGCGACCATCATTGGGCAAAACGTAAAAATATTAAGCCCGAGGAGCTGTCTGAAGAAAAAGTACTATTACTGAATAGTGGACATTGTTTTAGCAATCAAGTCACACAGGCGTGCCCAGAACTCTCACGTAAGGGTGAAGTGCTGCAGGGCAATTCATTAGAAACTATACGTAATATGGTGGCTTCAAACTTAGGTATTACCGTGTTGCCTTGTTCAGCCACTGCGGAACGCTACAATAATCCGTTGATTAAAGTGATTCCGTTTGCCAGTCCAGCACCTACAAGGCGTATAGCCATTGCGTGGCGTAAGAGCTTTATGAGATTGGAAGCAGTAGAAAAAATAGCAGAGGCGATTAAAGCGATTGATTCAAATTACATGCTGTTGATTAAGTAATGATGAATCGCATTTTGCAGGTGCTTGTGGCTAATAGTTAGGAGGTTGGCAAAATAAAAAAGGCGCACTAGGCGCCTTTTTCAGTAATAAAGAACAGTTATTTGTTCATTACGTACATTGTAACTTCGAAACCGAAACGCATTTCTGTAGCTGCTGGTGTTGTCCACATAATAATTCTCCTGTAAGTTAATTAATTAAGTCAT
>JAYTRW010000078.1:0-2045 GCA_043745985.1 Methylotenera sp. | reverse complement strand
TTAAAACAGGCGGCGGTATTGTTGCGCACATTTTGACTGAAGCTGACGTAAGTTGCTTGGCTAAAGATTTGCCTGAGTTCCTTGAAATTGACTTAGCTGGTCTAGAAATGGGTAGCTCAGTTCACTTGTCACAAATTAAATTGCCAAAAGGCGTTGAATTTGTACAACTAGCTCACGGTAACGATGCAGCAGTTGCAGCGATTGCTAAAACACGTGGCGGCGCAGCAGATGCCGCTGAAGCAACACCAGCAGCTTAATTTATAAGCATGCTAACTAACGCGCACTTTACTATGAAGTGCGCGTTTTTTATTGGTACTATTGCATGATGAATGGCATAAAATTATTCGTTGGTTTGGGAAATCCGGGTGAAAAATACACCTCAACCAGACACAATGCGGGCTTTTGGTGGGTAGATGAAGTCGCTACACAAACCAATAGTAAATTAGCTTTAGATGCCAAGTTTTTCGGCGTAATTGGCAAGCTCAATTCAAAGGCGGACACTTGGTTACTTAAACCAACTACGTTTATGAACGCTAGTGGTAAATCAGTGGCAGCTTTGGCAAACTATTACAAAATTACACCGGCTGAAATATTAGTGATTCATGATGAGCTTGATTTACCAGCAGGTGGTTTAAAACTCAAAGTTGGCGGCGGCCATGGTGGCCACAACGGCCTAAGAGATATTGAAGCCGCACTTGGCACAAAAGACTTCTGGCGCTTGCGATTAGGCATTGGCCATCCAGGCGATCGCAACGAAGTGGTTAATTTTGTTCTAAAAGCACCAACAAAAGATGAGCAAACCGCTATAGACGAAAAAGTGTATGAAAGCACTAGGCTGATAGATTTATTGCTTGCAGGCGAATTTGAAAGCGCAATATTAAAATTGCATACTAAAAAATAAACATACTGATGTCATTCCGACGAAAGTCGGAATCTAGTGACTTACGTTTAAAGGCGCTAGATTCGGTGTCAAACACGGAATGACAAGGTACAAATGATTGGACATATATGAAATGCGGAATTGTTGGTTTACCAAATGTGGGCAAGTCCACACTATTCAATGCCATTACCAATGCTGGTATTGCAGCAGAAAACTATCCGTTCTGCACGATTGAGCCAAATGTGGGCATCGTAGAAGTGCCAGATACGCGTATGAAAGCGCTCATCGACATTGTTAAACCGCAAAAAGTACAACCTGCGATTGTTGAATTTGTAGACATTGCTGGCTTGGTAGCTGGCGCATCAAAAGGCGAAGGCTTAGGTAATAAGTTCTTAGCTAACATCCGCGAAACAGACGCTATTGCGCACGTGGTACGCTGCTTTGAAGATGCCAACGTCATTCACGTGTCAAACAAAATTGACCCACTCTCAGATATTGAAGTGATTAACACCGAACTAGCACTTGCCGACATGGAAACTGTAGAAAAAACCATGCAGCGCGAAAGCAAAAAAGCAAAAAGTGGCGATAAAGACGCCATTGCATTGTTAAAAGTACTAGAAAAAGTGGTGCCATGTTTAGACCAAGCCAAAGCTGTACGCACACTTAACTTAGACGCAGACGAGTTACAACTACTTAAACCGCTTTGTCTCATCACTGTAAAACCAGTCATGTACTTAGCCAACGTAGATGAGTCTGGCTTTGAAAATAACCCGCTATTAGACAAAGTTGTTGCGTTAGGCAAAGCAGAAAACGCGCCAGTCGTGTGTATTTGCGCAAAAATTGAAGGTGAGATTTCTGAGCTAGACGAAGAAGACAAATTATTATTCTTGTCTGAGTTAGGTCAAGATGAGCCTGGCTTAAACCGCGTAATTCGTGCCGCTTACGATTTACTTGGCCTGCAAACCTACTTTACCGCTGGCGTACAAGAAGTGCGTGCTTGGACCGTGAAAAAAGGTGCAACAGCCCCACAAGCCGCAGGTGTTATTCACACAGACTTTGAACGCGGCTTCATTCGCGCAGAAGTGATTCAGTACGATGAATACGTTAAAAACAAAGGCGAGCAAGGCAGCAAAGAAGCAGGGAAAATGCGCTTAGAAGGCAAAGA
>JAYTRW010000077.1:0-2045 GCA_043745985.1 Methylotenera sp. | reverse complement strand
TGCTTGCCCTGAGTTTGCTCAGGACAGGCAAACTCACTGTATCGTGAAAGGCAGTTATCATGCTTCATCAAAAACTTGTTCAATGCTGCGTTGCGGCGCTGATTCTCGGTTCGAATTGCTTTTTATTAGCAGGCTGTACAGCACAGACTGCGAATGCTCCTCATACCAGCCCGTCTGCATCTGTTCCTGCAGTCATCATAGGAATTAACTCGCCTCAGTTTTTTAAGGCAGTCGGTATGACGCCCGTTGGCTCAAGGGCAGTATATCCGATTGGAATTAACTACTATTTTAGGATCTCTGGAAAAGGCATTACAGGTGTGAGCCTTGGGGTATTTCCTTCTGTGCAGCTCGCGAAAACTACTTACGATACCCCAATCCTGGTAGCACGCACAATTGATACCGAGATTCATCATACTTCAACGAAAGGAATCGGAGATCGCTTCACATGTTTCTATTCGCGTGCGTATCAAACCTCCGGTGGCATAACCTCGCCCGGGGGAAATATCAACTTAATGCGCCGCAACGTTATTATAAACATGGATTGGCTAGGCAGCTATGAAGAAGGCATCCGTTTCGCCCGTAAACTTGATCAGGTGTTGCAAACGTCCCAGACTGCCTGCCCAAAAGGCGCTAAAGTTCCTGTACCTGTCGTGGCTTTCGACATGCCCAAATCCTCTTTTTTGATCACACTACAGAACGCTGGAACAATTAAGTATCACACGGAAGACGGTACGCGGATTTATACGGATGCAGATCTATCCCAGGCTGCAAAAAGTTCCGGCTCGTTTAGGCCGGACAGTCGTGCGCCTCAAAGTTCTACCGGTACCGTGCAAAAGACGACAGGTGTTCTGCATTGTGCAACGCTGACAAACGTTATTTTCACGGCAAGTTATACACTGGCTGCCAGCAGAGTTGGCCCGGTTCCATTGCACCAAGTGATTGCATGGAATATACCTGGTAATGCGCTTTATTTCCGTAATATGGCTCAGGAAGACAATCTATCGGCGGACGCGAATAATGAATGGATTCAACTGCGGCAAGGAACTTATTGGCCAGTGGCAGATGCTGATAGATTAAAGGAAGCTGCCATCGCCGACATCGCTAAGGTTGTTGAACGGCGCTGGCAGCCGACACCTGATGTTATTAGTGTGTTCAGCGACCATTCAACAACTGTGCCTCAAATGATATACTCCGCCGCCTATACGTTGGATGAGTATAGAGTTATCTATTTGGGCGTTATTGGAAAGCGAATTTGGCAATTAATCGAGCGACAAAGTGGTATGAAAAATAGCTCACCACTTCCATCGGTAGCGGAAATAATCCGATCTGACGCTTTTGAGCCAGTCATGGAAGGGCCGGACGTCCTTTACTCAAAGGCTGAGATTACTTCTAACGCCTTTACCCGCCTCCAGGCGAACGCCCCGAATGGACCATATGAGCCTGTAAATATTAGATTAACTCGATATGCCTTTCCGACAAATCTTGATCTCAAATCGTCCGGCTATCCTATTATTCAGTTACAAGTACCAGATAAAAAGTAAAGAGCCATTAATTATGAGCGTTCTCCTGATTTTTCAAGCCCCACAAATCCGAGCCATTACCGCAATCCAATTGGAGACCTTACGTTGCTTAGGTAAAATCTTCATTTTTTGTGCATGCCTCTCACTTTGTTCATTACAAACGTTAGCTTCTGAGACAAAGCTGCCAGAACTTATTACTGGGGTGAAATGTGAGAGATTACTTCAACTCATTCCTGGTCAGTTAAGCGCAGATAATCATGGAATAATAATTACGCTTCCCAGGAAAAAAGGAATATGCAAAAAGTTCCAATTAGCGGTTTATAGCAGTAGCGGTGACGCCCTAAATATTTGGAATAATAGCAAACCGCCGCAAGGTGCTCAAGCCTCTGTACTTCTTGGAACAGGTGGTCAAGTGAAATATTGGCTTAATAAGTAGTTGCTCCGAATTACATTAAACTATTGGGCGGGTAATTCGAGGATTTTTACTCTCTTCTCGCTTAACTTTCGGGATCCGGATAGTTTAAT
>JAYTRW010000076.1:0-2054 GCA_043745985.1 Methylotenera sp. | reverse complement strand
CGACAACATTGGCAACATGTAATCCAAAAAACAAAAAGGCGATTAAGTTGAAAAATGCCGCCCAAACTACCGCAGCTTGAGGTGTAAGTAAACGTGTAGAAACCATGAGTGCAATGGAGTTTGCTGCATCGTGGAAGCCGTTCATGAAGTCAAACATGAGAGCAACCACCACGAGCATCGCCATGATGAGGATTGCGTGATCCATATCGTGCTCCTTAAATGCGCTCTAGCACGACACCGTGGATTACATCGGCTACATCTTCACAGCTATCAACCGCCATTTCAAATAAATCATAAAGTTCTTTTGAGCGAATCAGTTTACGAGCATCTGCTTCTTCATCAAACAAACGACGCATACCAGCACGCATGACATGGTCAGCTTCACCTTCAATTGCACTAATTTCTTCACAAGTGCGTAAAATACGTTCTGCGTTTTTCATGTCAGAAAGCATATTCACGGCATCACGAACTTTTTCAGATGCGCGCAGTAAAATTTGACCTAGCGCCACCATTTCAGGGGTGAAATCGCTGTGGCCGTAGATTTTAGAGCTTTGTGGAATATCTTCCATGTAATCGATAATGTCATCTAGCGCCATGGCTAGTTCGCGAATTTCACGTCGGTCGAATGGGGTAATGTAAGTTTTGTGAAGTGAGAGAAGAATCTCCTTGGTGTATTCATCAGCTTGGGATTCGATGGCTCTGATTTCAGCAAAATGTTCTTCGAATTTTGTTGGGTCGTTCACTGCCGACATCATGGCAAGTACTTTGGAACCTTTAACTGCGCTATCTGCCAAGTTGTTAAACAACACAAAGTAATTGTCGTTACGTGGTGATATTGCAGCCATTAATCGACCGAAAACAGCATTTGCCATACTTCATTCTCCAAATATTTTTATTACAAATTTATTGCAATTTAATTATTTCGCTATTTTAACCGCCCAAAATTAAATCCGCGAGCGCTAATGTCATAAATAACTAAATTTCTTGCGATATAATTCGTTCAAATTTTTACATTAATGACTATAAAGAAGTTATGAATCAAAAAGTGTTGGTTTTAACAGAGTTTCTGGGCACTGCACTGCTTTTAGCCATAGTCACTGGCTCTGGCATTATGGGCGACACCCTTTCGTCAGGTAATGCTGCCGTTGCTTTGCTAGGCAACAGCATTGCTACAGGCTGTGGGTTATATGTGTTGATTACTTTATTAGCGCCGATTTCAGGTGCGCATTTTAATCCAGTGGTCAGTATTATGTTTTGGAGTGAGGGGAAATTAAGTCTTTCAGCACTCTTTAATTATATGATTGCCCAATTTCTTGGGGCGATTAGCGGTGTTTGGCTAGTGCATATGATGTTTACTTTACCGCTCATTCAAATCTCCACAAAACCACGTATTGGCTTTGGTATTTGGCTAAGTGAAATAACTGCTACACTAATATTACTCACGGTGATTCGTTTAGGCATCAAGTACGCCAACGACAAAGTCGCGTTGTTGGTAGCTTTAACTGTGACTGCAGGATACTGGTTTACCTCATCTACTTTTTTCTCAAACCCAGCAGTGACCGTAGCCAGAAGTCTCACCAATACTTTTGTCGGCATTCAGCCTGCGGATGTTTGGGTGTTTATTTCCGCGCAGATTGCGGCAGTACTGTTAATGCTTATTATCATGAAAGTTGACTTTAAATGAGCGTCACTATTTATCATAATCCATCCTGTGGAACCTCTAGAAACACCTTGGCCATGATACGTGCTTGCGGTGTAGAGCCTGAAGTGATTGAGTATGTTAAAAATCCACCAAGTCGTGAACGTTTAGTTGAACTCATTGCAAGCATGGGGGGCAAGGTACGTGCGCTTATCCGTGAAAAAGGAACGCCTTACGCTGAGTTAGATTTAGATAATGCAAGCTTATCTGATGACGCTTTGATAGACGCCATGATGCAATATCCGACTCTTATCAATCGCCCAATTGTAGTGACTAACAAAGGGGTGAAACTATGCCGCCCATCTGAGCTGGTGTTAGATATGCTAGAAAATCCAAATATTGGTATTTTTACTAA
>JAYTRW010000075.1:0-2055 GCA_043745985.1 Methylotenera sp. | reverse complement strand
AGAATTGGGGATAGGTAACAGTAGTGATAAAGCAATATCATACTCATCCTTATCCTAACTATGTAATTTCACACATGATTTAATGTTAACAAATAGTTAGCAGACATAAGAATAAAAGGTCACACTAAAAACAATAGTAAGTGATAGCAATAATAGCAACCGATAATGATACAGTCATCCAAACTGTAAATATAGGGAGTCGAATAATATAATGATGTTCCAAACGCAGCACAGAATATCAGTCAGTCAGTACAATTCTTGTCCGTGCGATAAATATATTTTAATAATAAAAAATATCAAAAGTATTGGGCAATTAAATATGAAATATTGCCAATAAAAAAAAAATGAAAATAAATAAATAAAAAAATAAAAAATAGATGAAATGAATCATGCTTAATAGAGTTTATTCATCAATCAGTTCTATAAAAGGAGTACATTCACATGTGAATTCTCATTAATGGACCAGTTCAAGACAATCGCTCAACTGGCCTCTCAAGATTTTGAGTTTCATCCTCGAATGACTGCCCACCTAGCAGGGCACAGAGACCTCATGATACCCTGGATTGCTTCAAATCCCAAGGAGGTATACTTCGGCATGCGGCATCGATCTCAATAATATCAGCAGCCTCAACTGAGTTGCTAATGCGGGGAGGGGATCTCGCCTAGCCATTGTCCAAAGAAGAGGACGCCGAGAATATCCCGAGTAAATCAGGTAGACTCTAAAGAGAATAACTCGGATATCGAAAGTGAACGTATCCCGAAGCAAATCTTAGATCACCTAACTCACAATTTAATTGATCGGTCATTAAGGACTAATCTTCAATTAACTTTTACATACTCACGCATAAATTGATATCACAATATGAAGTAAGAAGTAATTAATCTTATCTATCATAAATTGTATTATTTATTCCGGGGAGTTTAGCAATAATCTACTTAGTAAGGACACTATATGCACTTCACTACGGGGAGTGTCATTGAGAGATAAGTTCTCAATGTATGTTATAGTTTCAGTCCATTTAGTTAGATAGAATAGCTTAGCTTTATATAGATACAGAACAAGAATTAACTGTACAGTAGAACGTACTGTACGGAATCACGTACGATCGTACGCGATGTACCAAGTCGCTTCCTCAAATGCGAACGGACGTATGTTTGTTATAAGTAACCGTTGGTTGTTTGCATCGCCATTTCTCATTTCCAAATCTAGAATATGATGTTTAGAAACACCAACTGCCATCCTTGTAACATGCATCGCCGAATTCAAACTCAACTTGCGTGCGCATTGCTGAACTGATTCACATTGTTGCAGCACACGCTCAGTTCGTTGTTTCCTGTAATCTAACACAATCTTATTCAATAAGAGATATATTAGCTTACGTTCACATTCAGTGCGTAGCTGCTGAGTCGGTGAGTTGCTGTCTGTAGCAACTCACTGACTCTACCTTAGGACTCCATCGAGTCAAGGTAATATCGCGTCAACCACATGGTAGCGAATGAGTAACCATCCTCACTAGCCCTTTGAATACTCAATTCAAGATTTATCTTTCCACGTGCCAAGAATGGATCCCTCTGAGGAACAACGGCCAGTGACCCGCTCAAGGGCACTTCAGTCTTCGGATATCACGAAAGACTTGGAAATGGAGCAGCCGTTCATGGCGCTCAAAGAGGTCTCGACCAAATCCGCATATGGGGAGTTAAATCCTCCTCCAGATCTGCCGATTGTGTTCAGTTCACCCGCAGCGTCGTCCCGCGATTTTTCTAGAATCAAGGATTTCCTCAAGTGATTCGGCCATCAACAATCGGAGTCAAGAAAAGCTCCAAGGCCGATGTTCACAACATCAAGAGGAGGAATAGCCGGTCTCGTGAAGAATTATTTAACCAACATGGCCTCGAGCAATCAACTGCCACCCATATCGGTCATTCAAACGACGGCATTCAAGGTCACGTTGTCGATCCTGCTGCAATAGCCCAGGACGCCGTGACACTGGCATGACAATATCTCTGTCGCCAGCAACTATTGTGGAGGAGCTCATTGCATCAATCAGCTCAAGA
>JAYTRW010000074.1:0-2066 GCA_043745985.1 Methylotenera sp. | reverse complement strand
ATGCTTTGGAAGTATTTACCCTTGCATTAACAAACTTACGTCCATTAGTGGAAGTTAAAAGTCGTCGCGTTGGCGGTGCTAACTATCAGGTGCCAGTTGAAGTGCGTCCTAACCGTCGTAGTGCTTTAGCGATGCGTTGGATGCGTGATGCCGCGCGTAAACGTGGTGAGAAGTCAATGGGCTTGCGTTTGGCTGCTGAATTAACTGAAGCTTCTGAAGGTCGTGGTTCAGCAATGAAGAAGCGTGAAGAAGTTCACCGTATGGCAGAAGCGAATAAAGCATTCTCACATTTCAGATTTTAATATTTGAATGTCGTTTGGTTGGCCTAAGTAAGTGCTTAGGCCATTTGCATCGCTCTTTAAGAATTTAAGCAATAATATTTAAGTAAAGGTAACAGCCGTGGCTCGTATAACCCCTATTGAACGCTATCGTAACATTGGTATTTCTGCGCACATTGATGCAGGTAAAACTACAACGACTGAACGTATCTTGTTTTACACAGGCGTAAACCACAAAATTGGTGAAGTGCACAATGGTGCTGCAACAATGGACTGGATGGAGCAAGAGCAGGAGCGCGGTATTACTATTACTTCAGCGGCAACTACTTGCTTCTGGAAAGGTATGGCTGGTCAATTTGACCAACACCGTATTAATATTATTGATACTCCAGGCCACGTTGACTTTACGATTGAAGTAGAGCGTTCAATGCGTGTGCTTGATGGTGCATGTATGGTGTATTGTGCTGTGGGTGGTGTTCAACCTCAGTCTGAAACTGTATGGCGTCAAGCAAATAAATACAAAGTGCCACGTTTAGCGTTCGTTAATAAAATGGACCGTGCTGGCGCGAATTTCTTTAAAGTGTACGATCAAATGCGTGCGCGTCTAAAAGCAAATCCAATTCCTTTGCAAGTGCCAATCGGCGCAGAAGATAAATTCGAAGGTGTTGTTGATCTTGTTAAGATGAAAGCTATCTACTGGGATGACGCTTCACAAGGTATGAAGTTTGATTACCGTGAAATTCCGGCAGACTTAAAAGCTGAATGTGATAAATGGCGCGAAAACATGGTGGAAGCTGCTGCTGAAGCTACTGAGGAGCTGATGAACAAATACCTTGAAGAAGGTGATTTGTCAGAAGCTGACATCATGGCTGGTTTGCGTATGCGTACGATTGCCTTTGAAATCGTACCGATGGTGTGTGGTTCAGCCTTTAAAAACAAAGGTGTTCAAGCAATGTTAGATAAAGTTGTTGAGTTGATGCCAGCTCCAACAGATATTCCTCCAACTAAAGCTGAAGACGGTAATGGTAATGAAATCCGCCTTAAAGCTTCTGATGATGAGAAGTTCTCAGCGTTAGCATTTAAAATCATGACTGACCCCTTTGTTGGTCAATTGATTTTCTTCCGCGTGTATTCTGGTGTAATTAACGCTGGCGATACTGTTTACAACCCAATCAAGGGTAAAAAAGAACGTATCGGACGTATCGTGCAAATGCACGCAAATACACGTGAGCCTCTAACTGAAGTGCGTGCGGGTGATATTGCTGCAGCTATTGGTTTGAAGGAAGCGACTACAGGTGATACTTTGTGTGGGGTGAATGAAGAAATTATTCTTGAACGCATGATATTCCCTGAACCAGTGATTCACGTAGCTGTTGAGCCGAAAACTAAAGCTGACCAAGAGAAAATGGGCGTTGCGTTAAATCGTTTGGCACAAGAAGATCCTTCATTCCGTGTTAAAACTGATGAGGAAACTAACCAAACCATTATTTCTGGTATGGGTGAATTGCACCTTGAGATTCTAGTGGATCGTATGCGTCGCGAATTTAACGTAGAGGCTAATGTCGGTGCGCCGCAAGTGGCTTATCGTGAAGCGATTAAGAAGAAGGTGGAGGTTGAAGGTAAGTTTGTTAAACAGTCTGGTGGTAAAGGCCAGTACGGTCATGTTTGGTTAATCATGGAGCCAAATGAGCCAGGTAAAGGTTTCGAATTTATTGATGCAATTAAAGGCGGTACAGTGCCACGCGAATTCATCCCTGCGGTTGAAAAAGGTTTGCGCGAAACTATTCC
>JAYTRW010000073.1:0-2072 GCA_043745985.1 Methylotenera sp. | reverse complement strand
CCACCTTAATTGCCAGTTCAGTGGAATCAGGCATCATCGCATTACAAAAATGGATTTATGATATTGTTTCAATGCGACTGTCGCGCCAAGTGCGCTACCATGCAATGCATACCAAAGCTTTGCAAGCGTTAGCGGACAAGGTAAACTTGAGTAGTTTATTCCAATTACAAAAAAAGATAGAAGCGCTGCGTAAATTAGCACTACATCCTTTGAATCATGAATTGCAAATGGAAAGCTTGCTTCTTGAATACACTCGAATTTTTTAGTTAAACATTCAAATAAGCTTTTAGTTACACTCAGAACACGACATTTATCACTAGTATTTAAATTTGTAGAGATCAATAATGGCTGAAGAACTAGCAGAAAATACTAATAACGCTCCAAAACCAGGGGTTTTATCGCTCGCAATTAAAGAAAAAGTTGCGCTGTATGCAGCTTATATGCCCTATGTTAAAGGTGGTGGCTTATTTATCCCTACCAATAAGCCTTTTAAAATTGGCGAAGAGGTTTTTATGCTATTAAGTTTGATTGATGACCAAATGAAATTAAAAGTTGTAGGGCATGTGGTATGGGTAACGCCTGCCGCTCAAGCTGGCAGGCCACAAGGCGTCGGTGTCCAGTTTAGCGATAAAGATGGCGGTATTGAAGCTAAAAATAAAATTGAAGGTCTACTCGGCAGCGCATTAAAATCCTCTCGTGCTACACATACGATGTAATACACTTATCAATGCAATATATAACGTAATTTACGAAAACCAAACATGCTTGTTGATTCCCATTGCCACCTCAATTTCCCTGAGCTTTTAGAAAACTTGCCTGCTATCAAGCAAGCGATGCAAGACAATAAAGTGGGGCATGCACTGTGTATATCCGTCACGCTGCCAGACTTTCCACAAATACTCGCTTTAGCTGAAACTAACGATAACTTTTATGCATCTGTGGGCGTGCATCCTGATTACGAAGATATTGACGAACCTAGTGTGGATGAGCTTCTCAAGCTTGCCGACCATCCAAAAATTATCGCTATTGGTGAAACTGGTCTGGATTACTTTAGATTAACAGGGGATTTGGAATGGCAGCGCACACGTTTTCGTACGCATATTCGTGCCGCTATTGCTTGCGGCAAGCCGTTAGTGATTCATACCCGCAGTTCAGCTGAAGATACTTTGCGTATTATGCGTGAGGAAAATGCCCAACAAGTGGGCGGGGTAATGCATTGTTTTACTGAAAACCTAGATGTCGCGCTGCAAGCCATTGCGTTGGGGTTTTACATTTCATTTTCTGGTATTGTGACTTTCAAAAATGCGCTTACGATTAAAGAGATTGCAACGCAAGTCCCGTTAGACAAAATGTTGGTAGAAACAGATTCCCCATACTTAGCCCCTATGCCATATCGCGGCAAAACCAATCAACCAAGCTACGTAAAACATGTGGCCGAAGAGGTTGCTCGTTTGCGCGGTATTTCTCTGGAAGAGGTTTCAGAGGCAACTACCAATAACTTCTTCCGCTTATTTAGGCATGCTGTAGCTAACTAGCTACGGATAACTTTCTATGCAATTGACAATGTTAGGGGTAGGGTCAAGCGCTGGAACGCCCATGCTAGGTTGCAAATGCGCCACATGTGCTTCAATTGATCCTCGTAACAATCGCACACGTTGCTCTAGCATTATTCATTTAGAAAATGGTAAATCAATCTTAATAGATACAGGGCCTGATTTACGTCAGCAAGCGCTTAGGGAAGGGCTCACAAGCATTGATGCAGTGCTATACACCCATACTCATGCTGACCATCTACATGGCATTGATGATTTGCGCGCGTTTTGTCAAATTCAGCGTAAGCAGATTCCTCTCTATGGCAGCCAAGAGGCTATGCAACATATTGCCGATAAGTTTGGCTACACCTTGCGTGAGCCTAGTAATTTCTGGGATTTACCTGTACTAAAAACACACTCAATCAGCACACCATTTCAGCTTTTCGAACAAACCGTTATTCCTATTCCACTTAAACATGGAAACAGTGATATTTATGGCTATAGAATTGGTGATATAGCTTATCTGACCGATGTGTCCAG
>JAYTRW010000072.1:0-6662 GCA_043745985.1 Methylotenera sp. | reverse complement strand
AACAACTTTTAAGTGTGTTCTGAAGCTAATATTTTTTCACTTGAGTATTTTCATATTTTCAGTGATGCGGTTGAATGTAAAGTATTGTTAATTCTCTAGCAGCCATGTTGTATTTAATTTGTTTAAAGCGAATTCCAAGGTAATGTGACTATCATAATGATTTGCCTATTTAAATAGTATGGATAACATGATGGTAAATAAGCATTGGGAAAAAATATTCTCAGTGATACAAAGATCGTATGTAATAGAAAATCACCTCGAGTTCTTTAGCTGGTTACAAAATGGCGTGAATGAATTTTTGCCGCATGATGTATTAGTTGCCTGCTGGGGCGATTTTGAGAAAAAATCGGTAAAGAGTAAGTTAAGTTACGATGTGGCTTCTAATCTAAGCGACATCAATACACAAACTGTATTCGACTCTACTAATGGCTATGATGTATGTATGTTGCATTTACATCAACGGTGGTTAAGCAATAATCGTTGCTGGTTTGTCGTTAATAATCTTGATCATCATGAAGTTGAAAATCAACTTAACATCACTTTACCAAATAATCTTGAGCAATTAAATTCATTGATGGTCTATGGCGTAAGCGATGTACGTGGTAGCAATGTCTGTTTGTACGTTTTCTTCAGTAAAGAGAAGGTGTTTGATGTGCCAGATTCGGTGATGGGCTTAATCATGCCGCATATCGATAATGTGCTAAGAAAAATTCAGCATCTTAAGCCATTAAAAACACCTACTGAATCAGCCATCATCTTGGATGGTGCTGGATTAAGTGTGCGTGAATTGGAAATAATTCATTGGATAAAATCAGGAAAGACCAACCAAGAAATTGCAACAATTCTGGACATTAGCCAGAATACTGTCAAAAGTCACCTAAAGCGGGTTTTTCAGAAGATGAATGTAACAAGACGAGCGCAAGCTGTTGCTATTTTAATGAATAAGCTAAATTAAAAGTAATTTACTTAATGTTAATCGTTTGATTACCTACCACTACCGTTTGACCAGTACGAATTTTAGCTGTTTTTCTAGTTTCGATTAAACCATCAACCTTCACTAATCCTTCTGCAACCATTGACTTACCGCGACCGCCACTATCAGCTAGTCCTGTTAATTTTAGTAGGTTGCATAACGCTACGTATTCTGTAGTTAAATCAAATTGCATGGTTTGTGACATAATGAATCTCGTTGAATGGAGTAGAATAGAGTTTGATTTGGTGCCCAAAAGAGGACTCGAACCTCCACACCCGAAGGCACATGGACCTGAACCATGCGCGTCTACCAATTCCGCCATTTGGGCAACTATATGGTTTAGCCATTGCACCGCTGAGATTTTGACTCAGGCTAATAGTTGCAGTGAATTTTATATTAAAGGTAAGCTTTGTCAATGACAAAAAATAGTAACAAAAACAACAGAAGTTCTGATCCACACGCTGAGCGCGAAGCCGGTCGATACGATACGCCATTGCCGAGTCGTGAGCTTATTCTCACGACGATGAGCGACCAAGGCATTCCGCTTAGTGTGGAGCAGCTCTATATATTGTTAGATATTAGTGAAGATGAGCAAATCATTTTCAATAAGCGCTTGAATGCAATGGAGCGTGAAGGTCAGATTATTAAAAACAGAAAAGGCGCGCTATGTATTGCCGATAAGCTGGATCTGATTTCTGGCGTGATTCAAGGCCACCCAGATGGCTTTGGCTTTTTAATTCCTGATGACAAAACAAAAGTGAGTGGCGAAGATATATTTTTAAGCCCTAAAGAGATGTCGCAAGTGATGCATGGCGACCGCGCTATGGTACGTATGAGTGGCCTAGATAGAAAAGGTAGACCCGAAGGTAAGATTGTTGAAGTACTTGAGCGTCGTACGCAAAGGCTCGTTGGACGTGTGATGCAGACGAGTGGTGTGACGATTGTTGCGGCTGAAGATAAACGTATCAATTTGGATATTTTGATTCCTTACCATTTAGACTTGGGCGCTAAGGCTGGTCAGGTAGTGATGGTTGAGTTGACTGGGCAGCCGTCGTCATTAGCGCAGCCTATGGGTAAAGTGGTTGAAATTTTAGGTAATTATGCTGATAGCGGCATGGAAATTGAGATTGCGCTACGTAAGCACAATCTGCCACATGAATTTAGTCGTGAAGCGACAAATCAAGCTGAGGCTTATCCGCGCTTAGTTCAGCCTGAAGATTATAAAGGCCGTATCGATTGTCGTGAAATGCCGTTGATTACGATTGATGGTGAAACAGCGCGTGACTTTGATGATGCTGTTTACGCAGAGCCGCAAGGCAAAGGCTGGCGTTTGGTGGTGGCAATTGCCGATGTGAGCTTTTATGTCAAACCAAACGACGCTTTGGATAAAGGCGCTTATGACCGTGGGAACTCTGTTTATTTTCCGCGACGTGTGATTCCTATGTTGCCAGAAGCGCTTTCTAATGGCCTGTGCTCGCTTAATCCTGATGTTGAGCGTCTATGTATGATTTGTGATATGCAGGTTGATGGCGCTGGCATTGTGAAGCAATACAAATTTTATCCTTCGGTGATGCGCTCACAAGCACGCATGACCTACACCAAGGTCTATGAGATATTGCAAAACCCTGAGGGTGAGCTAGCGCAAGAGTTTGCATGGCTCATGCCGCATTTGCAGCATCTCAATAGCGTTTATAAATTGATGTTGGTTCAGCGTCAAAAACGCGGTGCAATCGAATTTGAGTCGTCAGAAACGATTATGGAGTTTAATGAGCAAGGCAAAATCGAGCGCATTGTGCCAAGTACGCGTAATGAGGCGCATAAGCTGATTGAGGAGTGTATGTTAGCGGCCAATGTATGTGCGGCAGATTTCTTGAAAGCGCACGAGCATCCTGCTTTATATCGTATTCATGAAGGACCAACACCTGAAAAGCTAGAGCTGCTTCGTGCATTTATGGGCGAGTTTGGCTTTGGTGTGGGTGGTGGTGATACACCGCATGCAAAAGACTATGGCAAGCTCTTGGAGCGCATTAGGGAGCGTCCTGATGCGCAGCTATTGCAAACTGTATTACTGCGCTCTATGCAGCAGGCTGTTTATAGCCCAGACAATGTCGGACATTTCGGTTTGGCTTATGAGGCTTATGCCCATTTCACTTCACCGATACGTCGTTATCCAGATTTGTTAATTCATAGAGCGATTAAAGCAGTTCTAAATGGCGATAAATACAAAGCTGGTAGTTGGGCTGATTTAGGTGTGCATTGTTCTATGACAGAGCGCCGAGCCGATGATGCAACTCGTGACGTGACCAATTGGCTCAAATGCTTTTACATGCAAGATAAAATTGGTGAAGTGTTTGAGGGTACAGTCGCTGGCGTGACCAGCTTTGGCCTATTTGTTGCGTTAGATGGCGTCTATGTTGAAGGCTTGTTGCACGTAACGGAATTGGGTAATGACTATTTCCATTACGACAAAGCGCGACATGAAATGGCGGGGGAGCGGACAGGTGTAAGTTATCGTTTAGGTGATAGGCTGACGATTAAAGTAGCGCGCGTGGATTTAGAAACCACCAAAATAGATTTTGTTTTAGTTAATAAAAACAATGTATTGGATGGCTGTATTGAAGTTGAATCTTCAAAAGAGGGGGCGAGTAATAAGTTGCGCGATAGTGAGAGAAAACCTGTAAAATCCAGCACTCAATTTGGTGATAATTTTGGTGATAAACGCGCTGTGAAAACCACGCCAAGATCTGCATCAAAAACAGGTGGAAAACTCACTTTAGGTGTTAAGCCTAAATCAAAATCCAGCTCAAAAGTGGTGAGTAAAACGGCTGGAAAGAATCCACCTAAGCCCACTAAATCAAAAAAAGCTAGCAAAAAGACAAGTAAACATTAACGAATTAACGTTAATAATCATATAGTAAGAATCAACTATTAAGAATTACACATAAGGTAAAGAAATGAGCGATGCCCGTATTTTATTTGGCTTTCATGCCGTATTAAGTCGTTTGCGCCAGCATGGTGCTAGCGTGCAAGAGATTTTGATTGATCGCGACCGCATGGACGCACGTATGAAAGATTTGTTGAAGATGGCAGAGTCAGCAGGCGTGCGTACGATGGAAGTTGAGCGTAGCCGCTTGGATGGCATGGCTGGCATGAATGGTCGTCACCAAGGTGTGATTGCACGCGTGGTTGATACGCCAATTCCATATAAAGATATTCATGATATTTTAGAATCTGATCTGACCGAACCACCATTTTTCCTTATTTTGGATGGGGTTGAAGATCCGCATAATCTAGGTGCTTGTTTGCGTGTGGCCGATGCGATGGGTGTGCATGCAGTTATTGCTCCAAAAGACCGTGCGGTAGGCTTGAATGCTACTGTACGTAAGGTTGCTTGTGGTGCGGCAGAAACTGTACCGTTTATTGCGGTGACTAACTTGGCGAGAACGATACGTGAGTTGAAAGAAGCTGGCGTATTCGTGGTTGGAACTACCATGGATGCACCAAGTACCTTGTTAAATACTAAGCTAGATGGTCCAATTGCGATTGTACTAGGTGCAGAAGGTGACGGCATTAGACGTTTAACGGCGGAAACCTGTGATGCGCTGGTGACCATTCCAATGTACGGTTCAGTTGAAAGCTTAAACGTCAGTGTAGCAAGCGGAATCTGTTTGTATGAAGCTAGGCGTCAGCGTAGCCTGCTTGCGGTGTAAATTGATAGAAATTAAGCGCTAAGCTTTAAAGTGCTTAGTGTTCTTTTTCTAGTGCTTTGTAATAACGCAACGTTGGTAATGAGTGACTCGCCGTAGCTAGGCACTAAAGTTTTCATTTTTAGTTGCCAAGTATCACTCTTCATTTGTTGGCTAAAACAGCGCTCAAGTACGTCTATCATGGCTTTAACGCTGACCGATGCCCCTGGGGATGCACCTAATAAAGCCGCTAAAGTACCATCTTTGGCGGCTACTGTTTCAGTGCCAAATTCTAACTTACCCCATTTCTCGTTGCATTGTTTAATAATTTGTACACGCTGTCCTGCATTTTCGAGTGTCCAATCACTACTTTTTGCATTGGGCAAAAAGTCGCGTAATGCATTCATCCGTTGCTCATGGGTTTGTGTAGCCTCTTTCAAGAGGTATTTAGTAAGTGCTAAATTGTGTCGCCCTACGCCTAACATGGCTTTAAGATTATTAGCTTTGACAGATTTTGCTAAATCAAATTTAGAGCCTGCTTTTAAAAATTTAGTGGTAAAGCCAGCAAATGGCCCAAATAATAAAGCACGCTTGCCATTAATTACGCGTGTGTCTAAGTGCGGTACAGACATTGGTGGTGCGCCAAGCGCAGCTTTGCCATACACTTTGGCATTATGCTGCTTAATGACTTCAGGGTTGTTACAAATAAGCCATTGACCACTCACAGGAAAGCCACCATAGCCTTTGCTTTCATCAATATTAGCTTTTTGTAGCAAGGGCAGTGCGCCACCACCGGCACCTAAAAACACAAACTTAGCGCTTATGGTTTGCGTATGCTTTGTATTGAAGTCATGGAGTTTGACATGCCATGTATTATCTTTAGCACGGTCTTTAATTTTGCTAAGATTTTTAACTTGCGTATTGGTGTGCAAGTTAAAATTGGGTTGTTTTTTTAAGTAGTCAACTAAATGGCGTGTGAGAGAACCGAAATCTACGTCTGAGCCGTTTTCAACATAAGTTGCAGTTAGTTTTTCATCTGAATTTCTGCCAGTCATGATAAGCGGCATCCACTCTTGCAGTTGAGCAAAGTCCTCACTAAATTGCATGTGCTCAAATAAATGATGCTGTTTAAGGAGGGCATGTCGCTGTTTTAAAAACGCGCTGTTCTTTACACCCCACACAAAGCTTAAATGTGGTGTTTTGCTGATAAATTGACTAGGATCGGGTAGGGCTGAGGTTTCAACCAAATGCGACCAAAACTGTAGAGAAACTTCGAATGCCGCATTAATTTCTAAAGCGCGCCCAATCGCAATACTACCGTCAACATCTTGTGGCGTGTAATTAAGCTCGCAATAGCCCGCATGACCCGTACCAGCATTATTCAGTGCATCTGAACTTTCTAGCGCCACCTCTGATAGTTGCTCCACCATCCTGATTGTCAGTGTAGGATCAAGCTGCGTAAGCAAAACGCCTAGCGTTGCGCTCATGACGCCGCCACCTACTAATAGCACATCAATTTTATTTGCTGTTGTCATTCAGTTTAGCCATCAAATTGTTTCAGTTTTCTTCAAGATTTAGTCAACAAAAAAGCCTGTAATCGACAGGCTTTAGCATTTTTAATGTTGGTTTTAATGAATTGTGCATCCGCACAACTTTGTTACTATGGTATGAATTTTACAGTAAATAGGTTGATTTTTGTGGAATATTAATGGCTGGCAAGTGACTAAAATAAAGGGAAGTCAATTAAATCTGTATTGATATTTTTATAGCTGAGAATTGAGCGTTTCAGGGTTGAAATGTAATGAAACAGTATAGTCTTATATAAGACTATACTGTAGTAGGTGCTAGGTAATTCTTAGAGATAGTTTTACTTGATTACTGAATTTTGCAAACGTTGATTAATTTGTTTGGGGCTGAAGTAGATTAGCATCAATGTTATGCTGATTATATGAAGCTAAGTCATTGTAAATTATTAAGAAAACAGCAGATAAAGTTGCTGGAAT
>JAYTRW010000071.1:0-6667 GCA_043745985.1 Methylotenera sp. | reverse complement strand
GTTACGGCCCTGGTCGTTATTCATTCAACGTTAAAGGTGGACGCTGCGAAGCTTGCCAAGGTGACGGTGTATTGCGCGTAGAAATGCACTTTTTACCAGACGTTTACGTGCCTTGCGACGTGTGTAAAGGCCATCGCTACAACCGCGAAACGCTAGAGATTCAATTCAAAGGTAAAAATATCCGTGAAGTATTAGAAATGACCGTTGAACAAGCGCACAGCTTCTTTAGTGCGCAGCCAGTGATTTCACGCAAATTGAAAACACTGCTAGATGTAGGCTTAGGCTATATCACGCTTGGACAAAGCGCCACAACATTATCTGGTGGTGAAGCGCAGCGCGTTAAACTAGCGCTAGAACTCAGTAAACGTGACACAGGCCGTACGCTATACATTCTGGATGAGCCAACCACTGGTTTACATTTTGCCGATATTCAATTATTGCTAGATGTGATTCATCGTCTACGTGACGCTGGCAACACCATCGTCATTATTGAACACAATCTAGACGTGATTAAAACTGCGGACTGGATCGTCGATATGGGCCCTGAAGGTGGCGATGGCGGCGGCACAATTATTGCGGAAGGCACACCTGAGCAAGTGGCTTTGAGCACTGAAAGCTATACAGCTAAATACCTCAAAGCTATGTTGTAAAAAACCTAGTTGTAATTTGATTAAGAAATTTTGATGAAAATACCAAAAAAATACACAGGAATTCTGTTTGCCTTCATGATGTCTTTGTTCATGGCTTTCATCATGTCAGGCGTGTTAACTGCATTGTTTGCGGGCATTGATGCACAGTTTTTATCACACTGGATGGGTGCATTTATTCATGCTTGGCCTGTGGCTTTTCCAGCTGTACTGCTTGTTGTGCCTATCGTTAGAAGAATCGTCGCAAGCCTGACTGACTAAACTTTAAGGCACCTCTGAATAACGCATTCTAGCTTGTATGGTAGCTGTTCTGCGGTTTAGGTATGAGGTTGATTTATGCGCATCATAAAAGCGCGGATTAGGAATCATGGCAGCTAATTTTGCAGCTTGTGTGCTACTCAGGCTAGCGGCACTAGTCTTGTAATAATGCCGCGATGCAGCCTCTGCACCAAACACACCATTACCCCACTCAATGACATTCAAATAAATCTCTAAAATACGACGTTTGCTCAATAAATTTTCTAGCATCACGGTAATAAGCGCCTCTTCCCCTTTGCGCCAAGGCGTGCGTTTGGTCGATAAAAATAAATTCTTAGCGAGCTGTTGGCTGATGGTTGAGCCACCTGCAACAATTTTGCCTTTTTTTAGATTTTTTGCATAAGCTTTCTCTATACCTTCCCAATCAAAACCTTCATGGTCTACAAACTTTGCATCTTCACTAGCGACGACCGCACGTTTTAGGTTGCTTGAAATTTTAGAATAATCCACCCACTGATACTTCAACTCCGCATCGGGCTTTTCTTCTTGAATGATTTCTAAGCGATCAACCATAAACGCGCTAGACGATGGATTGAATTTTATCCACCAGCAAATGTGCAAAAAAATCCAAAGTTGATACAAAAAAAGTAGCATAAAAAATAAAACTAAGCCTCGGGTAAAATACCCACCAAAACCTAACGGCTGAGAACCACGCCTATTATTTAGTAACCAATTTTTCATTATTTATATTTTTTCTAAACTTAAAGTTGGCTAAGCCAAACCTCTAATTTTCTGAATCACGCTTTGCGTTTCTGGTCGTACACCACGCCAGATATAAAACGCCTCAGCCGCTTGCTCGACTAGCATACCAAGACCATCAGCCACTTGCGCGCCATTTTCACGCGCCTGCTTCATAAAAGGCGTTTCACGACCATACATCATGTCGTAGGCTAAACAGCCTTTGGCGAAAATAATATTTGGGATAGGCAGGGCGGTATCGGTTAAACCTGTTGAGGTGGCGTTAATAATTAAGTCATATGGAGCATCCAACTCATCAAACATTTTTGCACGCACATCATTTACATCAGAAATACTCATCACCAACTGAAGTGCCTTTTCTGATGTACGATTCGCAATAGTGATACTTTTAGCACCTACTAACGAGTTTAAAACACCATGGGCTGCGCCACCAGCACCTAGAATCAATATGTTTTTATCTGCAATGGGGAAATTAAGATTTTGTTCAATATCACTATGCAAACCTACTCCATCGGTATTATCACCAAGTAGTTTTCCGTCGATATTAATCAAAGTATTGACTGCGCCAGAGCCAGAACTCACTACTTGAGCAGTCAAACTATCGCAAATCTTATAAGCCTCAAACTTAAACGGCACCGTGACATTTGCACCCTTATAACCTTTAGCGATTAACTCTCGAACGGTTGCTTCAAAACCATCCAAAGGCGCTAATATCTGCTCATAACTAATATCCTGCTTGGTTTGTTTAGCAAAAGCCTCATGTATCAGCGGTGACCTACTGTGTGCGATTGGGTTTCCAATCACGGCATACTTATCAGTCATTATTTAGTTAGTCCAAGGCAAGCCAGCATGTTTCCAGCCGTTTATCAGCGTACGTTGTTTAAGTTCGTTTGCTTCGCCCTCAAAACCTTCTAGCATATTGTAAGCTTGATCAAATCCAAGCTGCTCAGCGACCACTGCCGCATGATGAGAGCGACCACCTGTGCGGCACATAAATATCACGGTAAGTTTTTTATCAACCTTATCAGCAAGTTGTTGGGCGAAATCTTGGTTTTTCACCATCCCCGGATAAGTCGCCCACTCTATACTCATGGCATTTGGCACTCGACCAACCAACTCTAATTCTGCTTGCGTACGCACATCTATCAAGACAACCTCAGGACTCTCCCGTAATAGCTCAAATGTCTCACGTGGCGTCAATGCACCTGCATACAGAAAGCTGTTATCAGTAGCGCGCTTTTGCGCTAATTGTAAAATTGCATCTAAATTACTCATGTGAATCACCTTATTAAATAGTTTTGCTGTTCTATGCTTCAATTCATGTGCTCTATCAAATTTCAACAATGTTGCATTAATGTTGCATTCGAAATTTTCGGCAACAATTTCCCTAAAGTATATCTGTAAAATCGTGAAAATATTCATGCACCAACACAGCCAGCAATGCGCACCATTAAAGTGCATTAATTGTACGGGCTGCACATATTTGGTGCTTTGTTTTAGATTGGATTTTAACACTTCTTTAAAAAAGCCGTTGTTTGGTCTTTTCAGAATGGCACGTTTCCTGCTAATCTACCGAGTTGAATTATTTTGTTTTTTATTTTTTGTTTAGTAAGTATTTAAGTGTAAGTTTAATCCTAACCCACACCACCAATAGGAGATTCTGATGTCAGTGGCTAATGTAATGAAAATGGTAAAAGAAAACGACATTAAATTTGTTGATTTTCGTTTTACTGATACTCGCGGTAAAGAACAACACGTCACCGTGCCTGTTTCACATTTTGACGAATCAAAATTTACAGAAGGCCACGCTTTTGACGGTTCTTCAATCGCAGGTTGGAAAGGTATTCAAGCATCAGACATGCAATTGATGCCAGACGCAACTACAGCAAATATTGATCCATTCATGGACGAGCCAACACTTATTTTAACTTGTGATGTGGTTGACCCAACTGACGGTAAAGGTTACGAACGTGACCCACGTAGCTTAGCTAAACGTGCTGAAGCCTACTTAAAATCAACTGGTTTAGGCGATACAGCTTACTTTGGCCCAGAGCCAGAGTTCTTCATTTTTGACAGCATTCAATGGGATGTTGCAATGAACGGTAGTTCAGTACGCATCAACTCAGAAGAGGGCGCTTGGGCATCTGGCGAGAAATTTGAAGGCGGCAACACTGGCCACCGTCCAGGTGTTAAAGGCGGTTATTTCCCAGTGCCTCCAGTCGATTCATTGCATGACATCCGCTCAGCAATGTGTATGACTTTAGAAGCAATGGGCGTACCTGTTGAAGTACATCACCACGAAGTTGCAACGGCTGGCCAATGTGAAATTGGTACTAGATTCAGCACCTTAACGCAACGTGCTGACTGGACTCAAATCCAAAAATACGTGATTTTGAACACTGCGCACGCTTACGGCAAAACGGCTACATTTATGCCAAAACCATTTGCAGGCGATAACGGTAGCGGTATGCACGTTCACCAATCAGTTTGGAAAGATGGCAAAAACTTGTTCGCAGGTAATGGCTATGCTGGTTTGAGCGAATTCGCGCTTTACTACATCGGCGGCATCATCAAACATGCTAAAGCTTTGAATGCGATTACCAACCCAGGTACTAACTCATACAAACGCTTAGTGCCACACTACGAAGCGCCAGTTAAATTAGCTTACTCAGCTAAAAACCGTTCAGCTTCTATCCGCATTCCTTTTGTGCACTCTGACAAAGGTCGTCGTGTTGAAGCGCGCTTCCCAGATCCAATCGCTAACCCATACTTGGCTTTCTCTGCATTACTAATGGCTGGTTTAGATGGCGTTCAAAACAAGATTCACCCAGGTGAGCCCGCAACTAAAGATTTATACCATCTTCCTCCAGAAGAAGATGCACAAATACCAACAGTATGTGCATCACTAGAAGAAGCGCTTTCTGAATTAGACAAAGACCGCGAGTTCTTAACTAAAGGTGGCGTGTTTACTAATGACTGGATTGACGCTTACATTGGTTTGAAAATGGAAGAAGTGAATAAAGTACGTATGACACCACACCCAGTTGAGTTTGGTTTGTACTACTCTTGCTAAGTTAAATTTTTACTAAGTTAATTTTTAATTAGTAGCTGAATTATCAGCAGTAAAAAAGGGGCGAAAATCGCCCCTTTTTTCATTTATAAACTAGGTCAACCTTCAGCCACAGTCATGCGTTTTTTAAGCACATTGCCTAACTTGGCTAACTCTACTAAACTAACTGCTATGAAAAAAATTCTGTCTATTGCCACACTCATTGCAATCGCGTTTTCAAGTAGCGCGATTGCCGAAATTTACAAGCGCGTAGATGCAGACGGGCGCATTACTTACTCCAATATCAAAACAAAAGGGTCAACGCGCTTAGAGTTTGATCCTGACGCGAATACGATTGTAAATGACCGTCCAAAAAACTCAGGAAACTCCTCCTCTAGCAACAAACGTACAGCCACGCCTGAAGGCTTTCCTAAAGTGGATAAACAAACGCAGAATCAACGCGATGGTAAACGCCAAGAGATTTTACGAAATGAGCTTGATTCTGAAAAAGCCGCTTTAGAAGAAGCCAAAAAAGCCTACGCTGAAGGTGAAGCCAAACCAGAGATATATAAAACGGCTAATGGCGCTACTATGCGCAACGTGCCTAAATTCCAAGAAAAAATGAAAAGCTTGCAAGTCGATGTAGATAGCCATGAAAACAACATCAAGCTACTGCAAAAAGAGCTAGATAACCTACGTTAAGTCAGCCAATTATCAATCAAAGCTCAGCTTTTTAGCATTATTTATTAGCCATTAAAATTAAAGAGTGGCCTGCCTGCAAAGTTGGTCTATCTTTTGCTTAGTCGTAGTATCATCTTTGAAAAGTCGTTTATATAAACACTAAATTCAGTATGACTATGAGTAACTATGATTCAATTTTAATGGCTTAAATTTAATGGTTCAACCCACACCCAATCATTTTTCTGGCTTAGAGCATCTAGCAACTGCCATCATACTGTTAGACGAAAACCGTCGCCTGGTATATATCAACCCAGGCGCAGAAATCATATTTGCCTTTAGCGCGACACACGTGACTGGCATGCTGATTAGCGATGTATTTCCTGATTGCGAAATTTTAATGTCTGCCATTAAAAACGCTACTCAGCAACAAAGCCCGTTTCGCGAGCATGAATTTACCATCACCACCAATAGGCATAACTCGTTTGCGGTCACTTGCACGGCAACGCCTATCGACTCACCTAATGCATGTTTAATCCTTGAGTTTCAGCAAATGGATGCGCAACTGCGCATCGCTCGTGAAGAACGTATGCTCATACAACAACAAGCCAATGCTGAGTTACTCCGCAACCTTGCGCATGAAATTAGAAATCCACTTGGTGGGCTACGCGGCGCTGCACAATTGCTAGAACACGAATTACCATTGCCCAGCCTACGTGAATATACGCAAGTCATTATTAAAGAAGCTGATCGGCTTCAATCACTGATGGATAGATTGCTGATACCACATCGTGCACCAAAATACCAACCGACCAATATTCATGAGGTGCTTGAGCGTGTGCGAAGTTTGTTGTTAGCCGAAACACCCAAAACCGTACTGATTAAACGTGACTATGATTTAAGCCTACCTGAACTCATTGGTGACCGCGAGAAACTAATTCAAGCCGTGCTTAATATTGCACGCAATGCCGTGCAAGCCATGCAGTCGAACAATACCTCTGGCAGCCAAATTACCTTTAGAACACGTGCAGAACGTCAAGTGACATTAGCTAGAAAGCGCTATCGCGTTGCGATTAAGTTAGAAATCACGGATAACGGCCCAGGTATTCCTGCCGACATTCGTGACCGTATTTTCTATCCTCTAGTTTCAGGGAGTGAAGGTGGCTCGGGCCTAGGTTTAACGCTTGCGCAAACTTTTATCACCCAACATCACGGCATGATTGAATGCGAAAGCGTTCCAGGCAAGACCTGCTTTACGATTCTATTACCGATTGAA
>JAYTRW010000070.1:0-19340 GCA_043745985.1 Methylotenera sp. | reverse complement strand
GCCTCTTCAGCAGGCTCATTATCGAAACTATCGATCAGATTTAAATCCATCTGTGTGCTTGAGTTTGCTGGCTTCTGCTTCTTATTTAAGTCGCCGCGTGCGGTCTCAATATTATTTAAGTAAGCTTCATTAATATCACCCGTCACATACTTACCGTCAAAACATGAGCAATCAAAGTTTTTAATATGCGGGTTACTTAACTTAACATCTTCTACCAGCGCATCTAAGTCTTGATAAATCAAAGCATCTGCACCAATTTCTTGGCAGATTTGCTCATCGGTTCGACCTGTTGCCAACAACTCATCTCTGCTAGGCATATCAATACCATATACGTTTGGAAACCTGACTGGGGGCGCTGCTGAAGCAAAATAGACTTTATTCGCGCCAGCATCACGCGCCATCTGTACGATTTGTTGTGATGTTGTACCGCGGACGATAGAGTCATCGACCAACAAGACGTTTTTACCTTTAA
Organism: Methylotenera sp.; assembly: GCA_043745985.1. Taxonomy (GTDB): domain Bacteria; phylum Pseudomonadota; class Gammaproteobacteria; order Burkholderiales; family Methylophilaceae; genus Methylotenera. The sequence continues at coordinate 18,868 of JAYTRW010000070.1, read as the reverse complement.
ACTCAATGCCAATTGGGTTCAATTTTTGACGCACTGATTTTTTACGTAGCGCCTGGCCTGGCATAATAAACGTGCGGCCGATATAACGATTCTTAATGAATCCTTCGCGGTAATCCAAACCTAAAGCAATACCTACTTGCAAGGCACTTGGGCGGCTGGTATCTGGAATTGGAATCACTACATCAATTTTCTTGTCAGACCATTCACGCTTAATTTTCTCAGCAAGACTTTTGCCCATATCTAAACGTGTTTGGTAAACCGATACGCCATCAATCACTGAGTCAGGACGAGCTAGATAAACATACTCAAAAATACAAGGGTTGAGTTTCGCTTCATCTGAACATTGACGTGAGAAGAAGTTACCTTCCATATCAATAAAAACCGCTTCGCCTGGCGCTACATCGCGCAACATTTGGAAACCTAGCACATCCAGCGCAACGCTTTCTGAAGCCACTATATATTCCGTACCTAGGGCAGTTTCAAGCTTACCAATCACTAATGGACGAATACCATTTGGATCACGGAACGCTAACAATCCAAAATTAGCTATCATCGCTACTACGGCATAGGCGCCTTTACAGCGCTTATGCAATGCAGACACAGCATCGAAAGCCATATCCGTATTTAATACGGCATTGCGTGAAGTTTTTTCAATTTCGTGTGCCAACACATTCAGTAATACTTCAGAGTCTGAATTGGTATTGATATGGCGTAAATCTTGACGGAACATTTCCGATTTCAGTTGTTGTGAGTTAGTTAAATTACCATTGTGACCAAGCACGATGCCGAACGGAGAGTTCACATAGAACGGTTGAGCTTCAGCTGCGCTAGAAGAGCCTGCAGTTGGATAGCGAACATGACCGATACCCACATTTCCAATCAAGCTGCGCATATGACGTGTTTGAAACACATCTTTCACTAAGCCATTGTTTTTATGCATGAAGAACGTATTACCATCGGTCGTTACAATGCCTGCAGCATCCTGACCGCGGTGTTGTAAGACTAACAAACCGTCATATAATAATTGGTTAACTGGATTTTTACCTACAATGCCTATGATTCCGCACATGAAGAAAGCCTTAAGTGATTAATTCTAATTAAAAATCCTATAGTTCTAAGATGCAGGCCTTGATGCAACTATTCAAGTCTAAAATGTAAATTAACTTTAGCTAATTTAATCGTATTTAACATGCTTAGCAATGCTTATCGGCACCCACGGCAACATACTGATGACCAATGCCTCGAGTGGTGCGCTAAACATGGCATTTCGCCAGCGTGCATCATTGGGTAATTCGGTAAGTCCCGCTAAAAATACAACAATACATACAACTATTACACCACGCGCTAAACCAAAAACAGCACCTAATAAACGATTAAGCCAGCCAAGCCCCATTTTTTTTAAAACAGATGAAAGTGCAATCGCTAATAAACTGGCAACTAGCAAAGTAGCAAAAAACAATACTAAAAATGCGGCCAATATACGTAATGACTCGGTTGGTATATCCTCTGGCATCATTGGCAGAATCTGATTTGCATAAGTTTTAGCCGTCACGAAAGCAGCTACCCAACCTAAAATTGCCAATGCCTCTCTAAAAAAACCACGCATCACACTTAATACGATGGAAAAACCAATGATAGCGAGTGCTACATAATCAAAACTTGTCATGTATTTTTCAGATCAATTAATCGCACTAAATAATCGAACATATAAAAATATGCCTTATTAATTATTACTAATGACCATTCCCGTTAAATCTGCCGCTTGCAACTTCGTGAGCGCGTAGGCAGCCTCTTGACGTGAGTTAAAGCGCCCCGCTCTTAGGCGAATCTTTTCACCTTTTGGCGTTGTAATATTCTCGGTGTGAGAGTCAAGCCCAACTTGCTTTAATCTTGCTTGCAACTGTTTTACGTTAGCTACATCTGAGAAAACGCCAACTTGTATAGTAAAGCTTTCGCTATCTGTTGAAGCAGCTTTCACTTCAGACTCTTTTATCACTGGCTCCTTAACATCAGGTTTTTTACTATCCGTAGTGGTCATCTCTGCTTTTTTAACAGACTTTTTGTCTTCGGCTCTTTTCTCATCAGCTAACTCTTTTTTTACGTCACTAACTTCTTTAGCGCTTTCGGACTGAACTGGTTTATCAACCTCAGCAACCGCTGGTAATTCTGATTTTACTGGTTCAGTCATGGCAGATTCACTTGCTGTAGCAACTTCTGCTTGCGGTTCAATTGGCGTTACATTCGCCTCAGCTTTTGGCAATTGCTGACCAACATCATCAGGCATCGTAATTTTAATAGCTTCTTGTGGTGCTAAAGCAGCACGATCTTGCAACACCATTGGTAATACAATCACCATAAAAAGCACAAGAGCGATAGCACCTACTAAACGACGACGTGCGCGTTTCTTTAAGGCTAGTTCTAGATCATTAGGTGACTTAGTTGCCATTGCTGCTTCCTTAAGGATTCATTCTAAAAGATTAGTTTTCCGAGAGATTAATTTTACAACTTAGTTTTATAGCTCGGACTAAAACGTTTGCATCACGCTTGCAACTGTATAAAAAGAACCGAACACGAGTATTTTATCATTTTCACCGACATCAATACAGGCTTGTTGGTAAGCAATATTGGCATTGGGGAAGGTTTTATACTTAGCATGCGGATCAATTTCAGAAACAATTGCAGCCAACTCCTCAGCTGCTGCACCTCTAACATTATCAATTCCCGCGATATACCATAGATCAATTTCATCTTTAACGGCGTGCACCACGCCTTGCATGTCTTTATCTGCAAGCATTGCGAACACTGCGATTGTTTGGCTTTGAGGTGTTTTGCTTGCATTGAGGTTTGCAGCCAAGGCGCGCGCAGCATGTGGATTGTGCGCAACATCTAAAATAACATGTGGTGAAGTTGAAACCGTCTGGAACCGCCCAGCTAAACTTACTTGATGCATGGCGCTTGCTATATGGGCGGCGGTTACAGGCAGAAGTGATTGAAGTGAGTCAACAGCACAAACAGCGCATGCTGCATTATTGAGCTGATAAGCGCCTTTTAAAGCTGGAAGAGGTAATTGATAAGCGACCTCTCCAGCGGAGTATCGCCAACCATCGACTCCGTCTAAAGTAAAATCAAAATCATGATGTACACGCTTGAAATTGGCTTTAACTTCATATGCAAAGGCAACCAAGCTCAGTGGTGGGTTAGTATCGCCACATATCGCGGGTACGGATGGACGGTAAACGCCCGCTTTTTCAAAACCGATGCTTTCACGCGTATTGCCTAAAAACTCTTGGTGGTCTAAATCAACACTTGTCACAATAGAACAATCAGGCTCAAAGGAATTCACAGCATCTAATCTGCCTCCTAAGCCTATTTCTAAAATTGCAACATCCACGCCAGTCTGCATAAAATGCCACATGGCCGCTAGCGTGCCTACTTCAAAATAGGTGAGTGCAATGACTTCGCCATCGGCATTTACACTGGCAGCCCCCCCCCTGGCAGCATCTACCGCAGCAAATGCTGCACAAAGTGCCTCGTCACTTGCCTCTTGTTTATTAATACGCACACGTTCGTTGTAACGTAGCAAATGCGGTGAGGTATAACAGCCTACTTGATAGCCAGCATTAGCATAAATTTGTTCTAACATTGCACATGTAGAACCCTTACCATTGGTACCTGCCACAGTAATGATGGTAAATTCAGGGTGCAATTTCAGTCGGTCAATCATCTGCTTAACCCTATCCAAACCCATTGCAATAGATTTAGGGTGCAAACTTTCAATATAACTTAGCCACTCGGCTAAGTTTTTTGTCGATTTAGAATGATGCATGCGATGAGCCATTAGCCAAAATTAGCTTCAGGCATTGAAACGACTGAGAAAAAGCTATGTGCAAATAATTAGGCCGCAACAGGTAAGCGCATCAAGTTAGCCAAAAGACCTGCTAATCGATTACGCATTTCGCGTCTATCTATAATTAAATCAATAGCGCCATGCTCTAACAAGAACTCTGCACGCTGAAAGCCGTGTGGCAAGGTTTCACGCACAGTTTGCTCAATCACGCGCGGACCAGCAAAGCCAATTAACGCTTGTGGTTCTGCCACAATAATATCGCCCAACATGGCGAAACTTGCGGAAACACCACCCATGGTTGGGTCAGTTAATACCGAGATAAATGGCAAACCAGCTTTACTCAACTGCGTAAGCGCTGCACTGGTTTTAGCCATCTGCATCAATGAGAGTAACCCCTCTTGCATACGCGCGCCACCGCTAGCGGAAATACAAATGAATGCCATTTTATTATCAATGGCCGTCTGCACACCGCGTGCAAAACGCTCACCAACGACTGAGCCCATAGAGCCGCCCATGAACTTGAATTCAAATGCAGCAACTACCACTGGCAAGGTTTTGATACTGCCTTGCATCACAATCAAAGCATCTTTTTCCCCAACAGATTTTTGGGACTCTCTAATACGCTCAGCATAACTTTTACTGTCTTTAAATTTTAGTGTATCAACAGCCACCACATTTGCGCCGATTTCGAATTGACCTTCTGCATCTAGTAGTTGCGCTAATCTGGCGCGCGCGCCAATACGATTGTGATAAGAACATTTTGGGCAAACTTCAGCATTGTCAGCTAGATCCTTCATGTACAAAACTGTTTGGCAGGCTGGACATTTACTCCATAAACCTTCTGGTACAGTTTTCTTATCGCCGCCAACGACACGTTTAATCTTTTGTGGTAATTGATTTAACCAACCCATAGCACTATCCCCTTGGTAACTCTTTTTACGATTTTATCGTTTAATTATTTTGTTGCCGATTATTAAAAACCAGTTATTTTGCAGCGTCCACTGCGGCTTTAAGCTCATCCATCAACGTAGCCACATTACTTAATAAATCCTCATCATTTGAAGCTTCAATGGTTTGTACCATACGGCTACCAACCACAACCGCATCAGCGATAGCCGCAGTAGCTTTTGCAGTGGCTGCATCGCGAATACCAAAACCTACACCTACGGGCAAGTTAGTTTGCGTACGGATAGAAGCCACACGTTGTGAGACTTCAACAATATCCAAATTAGCAGCGCCAGTAACGCCTTTTAGTGACACGTAGTAAACAAAACCACTGGCTTGATTCACAATTAAATCCACACGCTTCTGGTCAGTCGTTGGAGACAACAAGAAGACAGGATCAATATCCCTAGAACGTAATTGCTGCACAAAGTCACCACATTCTTCCGGTGGATAATCCACAGTAATCACACCATCCACATCCGCCGCTTTTGCTCGGTCTGCAAATGCTGTAGCGCCAATGGCTTCAATAGGATTTGCGTAACCCATGAGTATAATTGGCGTTGTTTGATTGGTTTCACGAAATGTTTTGACCATATCAAGCACGGCAGTTAAACCAACTTTATGCAATAAAGCGCGCTCACTGGCACGTTGAATGACTGGCCCATCCGCCATAGGATCAGAAAATGGTACGCCGAGCTCTATCATATCTGCACCATGTTTAACCAAAGTGTGCATCAGATTCACGGTGTGCTTAGGGTGTGGATCACCCGCTGTGATGTATGGAATTAAAGCTGTTTTGCCTTGTTGTTTAAGTGCTGTGAAAACTGTTTGAATACGTGACATGGGTTATATTTTTTATCAATTAAAGGGTAATGTTAGCTAGCTTGGCCACGGTATTAATATCTTTATCACCACGGCCAGATAAGTTGACTAATATAATTTGATCTTTGCTCATGGTTTTAGCTAGTTTTTCAGCATAAGCCAGCGCGTGGCTAGATTCTAATGCTGGGATAATACCTTCAGTTCGGCAAAGATTATGAAATGCTGCCATGGCTTCATCATCAGTAATCGCGACATATTCCGCACGTTTAATGTCTTTCAACCATGCATGCTCTGGGCCCACACCTGGGTAATCTAAACCAGCTGAAACTGAGTGCGTTTCAATGATATTGCCGTCAGCATCTTGCATCAAATAAGTACGATTACCATGTAATACGCCTACAGGACTATTCGCAGTTAACGGTGCAGCGTGCTTACCTGTTTCCATCCCCAATCCAGCAGCTTCTACGCCGATTAAACGCACATTTGGCATATCAATATAGGGGTAGAAAATACCCATCGCATTAGAACCACCACCTACGCAAGCCACCACGGCATCAGGCTGACGACCAGCCATTTCCATCATTTGCTCTTTAGCTTCTATGCCAATCACCGCTTGAAAGTCCCGCACCATCATAGGGTATGGATGTGGTCCAGCTACTGTGCCAATAATATAAAAAGTATTATGCACATTGGTAACCCAGTCGCGCATCGCCTCATTAAGCGCATCTTTAAGCGTTTTAGAGCCACTTTCAACAGGCACAACAGTTGCGCCTAACAGTTTCATTCTAAATACGTTTGGCGCTTGACGTTTAACGTCTTCAGAACCCATATAAACAACGCACTCAAGCCCTAATCGCGCTGCAATCGTTGCCGTAGCTACACCATGCTGACCAGCGCCAGTCTCTGCAATGACACGCGGTTTACCCATGCGTTTAGCCAATAAAGCTTGGCCTATGGTGTTGTTGATTTTATGGGCGCCAGTATGATTAAGGTCTTCACGTTTCAGGTAAATCTGCGCACCGCCGACTTTATCAGACAAACGTTTTGCGTGATAAATTGGGCTTGGGCGACCAACAAAGTGTTTCAAATCATAAGCGTACTCGGCTAAAAATACTGGGTCGTGCCTGTATTTTTCGTACATCACACGCAACTCTTCTAGTGCTTCAACTAAAGTTTCAGCAACAAAGGTACCACCAAATTGTCCAAAATGTCCATGTGCATCTGGCATATCATAAAGCTGCATTTCTAGTTCTCCACATTCAATTTTTTAGGCAACATTTCTAAGGGAATTGAAATTGCCAATACATGTTTTTAATTGCTATACACTTGGCGCATAAACGCTGCAATTTTTGCTGCATCCTTTACGCCTTTTGATGCTTCTACGCCACCGCTGACATCCACGGCATAAGGCATGACTTGCTGTATCGCTTGAGCCACATTGTCAGCTTTTAAACCACCTGCAAGTATGATTGGTTTTGCCAGCTGCTTAGGGATTAAATTCCAATCGAATACATGACCTGTTCCACCAACAACGTCCTCAGTATAGGCATCTAATAATAAGGCTTTAGCGGCTGAATACTCTTTTGCATATTGTACCAAATTTGTATCCGACTTAACGCGAATTGCTTTGATAAAAGGTAAAGAGTAGCTGGCACACTCCTCAGGACTTTCGTCACCATGAAACTGCAAAAGATCTATCTTAGCTTTGGATATGACTTTATTAATAAAGCTAGGTTCAGCATTCACGAACAAACCAACCACACTGACAAATACAGGAATATGATGAGCAATTTCTATCGCTTGATTGATGCTGACATTTCGCGGACTTTTATCATAAAAGACCAAGCCAATCGCATCCGCGCCCTGTTCAACAGCACTTAATGCATCTTCAACTCGCGTGATACCACAAATTTTGACTCTAACTCTCAAGAAGAACTTTCATAGATTTAACAAAACACATAAAACGTTATTGTAACGCTTAAATGTGGACTTGGATGTGACTTTGGCTATCGCTTTTTATGTCTCGTTGATTGTCAGCTTGATTGATAGGAAGCCCCCACTTTGGGTCGTAGCCTACACCAGTTAAATATAAACCATTGGGAGAGAAAGTGGGTGGCGATAGGGTTCTATCACGCTTCTGAAGCAGCTCCTTCATATAGACTGGCGGGTGCGCACCTTTGCCTATATAAACCAGCGCACCTATCATATTGCGTACTTGATGCTGTAAAAATGCATTGGCAGTAAACTCAAAGATAAAGTACTTGCCAGCCATTTTCACGTCAGACTTAATCATATGTTTAGTCGCTGTTTTAGCCTGACACTCCGAAGCTCTAAACCCGCTAAAATCATGCTCACCAATTAAATAGCTCGCAGCCTCAGACATCGCATCGCCATTAAGCGGTAAGTGAAACCAGCCAGCTTTAGTTGCCATTAAGGCTGGTGCCACTGGCGCGTTGTAAAGTAAATACTGATAACTGCGTGAAAACGCTGAAAAGCGCGCATGAAAACCATCATCCACTTCATGCGCCCACTCTACTCGAACTGTCTCAGGCAAATATGCATTGACGCCACGCACCCAAGCACTGACGGGGCGAGTACTTGTCGTATCGAAATGAACAACCTGACAACGCGCATGCACACCAGTATCTGTGCGGCCTGCTGCATGCACTCTCACTTGATGTTGAGCGATGCTCGATATAGCTAACTCGAGTGCATCTTGAACCCCGCCGCCGTTGGGCTGACTTTGCCAACCACAGAAATTAGCACCATCATAAGCTAAACCAAGGGCAACTTTCAAAGCGACACCTTAATTAAAACAAGAATCAAAACAATCCCTTAACATTAAATTCTCTAAAAATAAAATAGTGCAATTGTGCTAATAATCAACACCATGACTACCAGTATGTCACTCCACTTAAACGGCAAACTTTGTAACGTTATTTCTCTATCTTTATGAATTAGCTCAGTGGTTGAAAGCATATTATTCAATTGATCAAACCTAAACTTGAACTTCTCTTTTGCCGCCAACTCCTCAACATAATCCAATGTGAGCAATAACCTAGCGATAAATTTGTTGGTATTCAGGCCTAATAGATTGAGTGGTAAAAGTAATAAATGCAGCCCTATCATCAACTGTTCTTTTGAGCTTGTTGCAAACAAGATACTAAGAATAGCAAGCGCAATTAAAAGTTTGGCGATTTGCAAAACCCCCAAGACACCCCCCTCCACTGTAGGTGCCACACTGGCTGGTATGTGCTGAATATACTCGCCTGGCGTGCCAAAAGCATAAATAATAAATATTGAAATAAATAGCCATTTCATACGCTTAACCACACGTAAAAAACCACCTCGCTCTAACCATACCGCATAAATAAACAGGGCCAGACACAAGACCAATACGTATGGATTACTCAGGTAACTCATAAGCAATAAGGTAAAAATAAATAGTAAAATTTTAACAAATGGATGCATAGTTTTCATTAAAGTACTAACCGCTTTAATAAAAAAGCCGAGCAATTTGCTCGGCTTTTTTATTAAATTTAGTTTACACCAAACTATCTAATAATTCTTTCGCACGTAATTGCTGCACTGGCCCACCCTCTTTGAGAATTTCCTCCAAAAGTTCACGCGCCCCCTCTTTATCATCCATATCAATATACGCTGCAACAAGATCTAACTTAATATTAACATCTGGCGATTCAGCCACTACTACACCTGTATCAGCAGCATTTTTAGGCGTTAGTTTTTCATGTGACAATTCAGATTCATCATCAGCTAAATTCAAATCAATAGCAGATAAATCGAACGTGTTGGCTTCAAATTCATCAGATTTAGCCGTCACCTCTTCCTTGGTGGCAACTGGCTCTTCGATACTAGGGAAGTTGAAAGTTATTTCTGAGGCATCCATCTGCAATTGCTCTTCTAAAGGCTTAACATCTGTGTCAGCCGCAAAATCAAGGTCAAATGAAATCTCTTCTATCGAATTTGGTGCCGCTAAATTTATCTCAGTCAATTCATCTGCATCTGTCGGCAAATTGAAGTCTATGTCAAAATCTGCAGATGAAATCTCACGGTTATCAGTCAAACCAGAGCTGTCAGCTAAATCAACACCACCACTCAGGTTAGGAATATCAGGCGCATTGAATTCTAAGCTACGAGCAGTCATCTCAGGCGCAGCAGTCTCGCTAACAGCATCCTCTATCGCTGGCGCTGATTTATTTTTGAACTCACCTAAATCAAAATCCATCAAATTCGATTGAATGTCTTTAGCAGAAACATTGGAGCGCTCATCATCTACAAGAAAACTCAATGTACTTGCAGCTTCTTCAGTCACACTCGCTTGCGCACTATCTTCTAATGAATCGTCTAAAGTACCAAGATCAAAAGAAATTTCTGAGTCTACGTTTTGCGCTTCGGCAAAGCTTTGCATCACGGCTGAGTTCGCGTCGTCTTCGCTAGATTTATTACTAGCTACCACATCATCATTGAATGAGAAATCTAAGCCTGCATCCTCCGCAACCGCCACATTAGAAAAGTCAGCTGCAGCAAGTTTCTGTGAGGCTAAAGGATTCACGGCAACAGCTTTACTCACACTATAAAGCGGATTGCTTGGCTCCATTTCAACCCCAATAGCAGCCACTTTAGCCCATGTTGGATCATCAGCGCCTAATGTAGTGTAAAGCTCGCCTGCAATTGTTTCAAACGCTGAGGTATCTTTACGCGCTGCATACATTTCCAATAATTTGAGATGTAATTCATAGCGTTTCGGCTCTTTTGAAATAGCATCTTTGAGTATTTCTTCAGCCTGTGCATCACGGCCATAAGCCATGTAAACTTCTGCCTCAGCAATTGGGTCAACATCATTGGTATCAATCATGCTGCCATCAGCACTTTGTGCAAAATCTGTTAAGAATGAAGTATCAGACATGCTGGCATTACCAGTAGTATTGCCAAATACAGTATTAGCACGTAATCCACCAGAAGTTAAAATACCACGCTCAAAACTATCTAAGTCTTTTCTACGCTTGTTGCGCAGAAACATCCAGCCAGCGCCCAATAGCGCTACGCCTCCAGCTCCGCCCAACACGGCTAAATCAACTGAATTCATCAGACTAGCAAGGAAACTTGGCTCTTCTGCCACAGGCATAGGTACAATCACAGATGCCACTGCAATAGACTTTTTAACTTCTGGCTGTGCAATTGGCGTTTCTACTGGAGGGGTCACCACTTCAGTTGGTTTTGCATCAGCTACTGGAGCAACTTCGCTTTTAGCAACATCTGTTGGTGCATCAACTGTTTCAGATTTTTTAGCCGTGGCTTCTGCATTCTTTTGCATGTCTGCCATCGACTTACTTTTCATCGCAATCAGTTTCTGCATATCCGCGATTTGCTTTTCCAACGCGGCAGTTTTATCATTAGCTTCTTTTAAAGAATTCTCACGTGCAGTGGTTTCCTCTTGTAGCGCAATAATTTTTGCCTCTACAGACTTAGCGGCCTCTTTTGCATTCTTTGTGCCAGCTATATCACCCGCTGAAAGCTTAACAACATCTTTAGGGCCAGTCGCTAAAGGTGCAGCTTTATCTTCCGCCGTTGCAATCTTTCCTGATGTAGATTGTTTTTGTTCAACTTCAGCCATTGCTGGAGCAACCTCAACATTGCCAGCTAAAGCATTGCGATAAGCGGTCCAGTTAACTGAATGCATCTTGATTATTTTTTTAGCTTGCTGGCCATCAACATTTGTCAATACTTCTTTAGATGGTACTTTAATAATTTGACCAACTTTAAGGCGATTCATATTGCCTTTAGTAAACGCCTCCTTATTGTTCTCATACAAACCAACCAGCATCTGATCTAAGCTAACACCTTCGACCTGCACTTCTTTGGCAACTGCACTAAGCGTATCACCGCGTTTAGTGGTTAGCTCTTGCTCATTTTTAGCAACAGATTCTGAAACTGGCTCTTGCTGAACGGCTGGCGGTGCTGGTCTTTTTTGTTTTTTTGTTTTTTGTGCATCGGGTTGAGTAGCTTCGCCTAAATTTGAAGTTGGAGCTTTATTAGTAGATTGCGTACTATTTGTACTACCAGTTAACGGTAAGGTTACTGGAGTTGAAGCTGTACTTTCAGGCCTATAACCAGGCGGGTCTAGCAATACAGTGTATTCACGCTGTAAACGTCCTGTAGCCCAGTCAACTTGTATTAGCATATCAAGATATGGATCGCTAACTGGTTGACTTGAGCGTATTTTTAGTACGGGTGATCCATCAGAGTTTTTTGCAATTTCCACTTTGATATTATTGTGAATACCTAGGCGCGGTATGCCTTGTTGTGCGTATGCATCTTCTGAAGCAATTGAAGCAGCAAGAGTAGAAAGCTCTTCTGGCGTAACCGATAAAAGCTCAATTTCAGCTTTAAGTGGTTCACCTATCCCTGAGTTCACGTTTAGCTTACCCAGTCCTGCAGCGTAGCTAGATAACGGCAATAGTGCTAAGCACACAGCCAGAGAAATTTGCTTTATTTTAGATTTACGCACATTTAGCCCTTGATCAAACTTTATACCTAAATATTAAAATAACATCAAATAGTTAGCTATGCAAGCTGATAATGCACATTATATTCAAAGACAATATATGCGTTGTGTTTGAGTGCTATTATTTTCACAACAGCACTCAAGTCGTACAAATTATTTCTCTATTAAAATCCGCAACATACGGCGCAATGGCTCAGCGGCTCCCCAGAGCAGTTGGTCGCCCACGGTAAATGCTGACAAGTAATCATCACCCATACTTAGTTTGCGTAAACGACCTACTGGTGTATTCAAAGTACCAGTCACAGCAGCGGGTGTAAGCTCGCGCATACTTGCATCACGCTCATTTGGAATCACTTTTGCCCACTGATTAGCCTCCGCCAACATTTGGTTGATTTCATCTAAAGGCACGTTTTTTGTCAGTTTAATTGTCAGCGCTTGGCTGTGGCAACGCATCGCGCCGATGCGGACACACAGACCATCAATCACAATAGGGTTAGCTTCGCGGCCTAGAATCTTATTCGTTTCAACGCCACCTTTCCACTCTTCTTTACTTTGACCATTACCTAGATCTTTATCGATCCAAGGAATTAAACTACCCGCCAGTGGCACGCCAAAATTTGAAGTTGGGAACTTATCATCACGCAAAGTACCTGCAACGGTACGATCTATATCTAAAATTGCAGATGCTGGATCCGCCAACAATTCGCTAGCCGCAAAATGCGCTTCACCCATTTGTTTGAGTAATTCACGCATATTTTGCGCACCCGCGCCAGAAGCTGCTTGGTAAGTCATCGAAGTTGCCCATCGCACTAAATTGGCTTTAAACAAACCATTTAATGCCATCAACATCAATGATACTGTGCAATTGCCGCCCACCCAGTTTTTATTGCCGTGTGCATAGGCATCTTGAATCAAGTGCATATTCACTGGATCAAGGATGATTACAGCATCTTTTTCCATGCGTAAAGTAGAGGCTGCATCAATCCAATGTCCAGCCCAACCTTCTGCACGAAGTTTAGGGAATATCTCGCTGGTATAGTCGCCACCTTGGCATGACACAATTGTGTCCATTGCCTTTAAATCAGCAATGCTCATCGCATCTTTTAGTAATGCAGAATCTTTACCAATGTTCGGCGCTTTTCCACCGACTTGTGACGTCGTGAAAAACTGCGGTTCGATTAATGCAAAATCATTCTCTTCCATCATGCGCTGCATGAGGACTGAACCAACCATACCGCGCCAACCAACAAATCCAACTTTAAGCATTTTCATAACCTTCTTAATTTAATGCGGCAACTATTTAACGTTTTAATTTATAGTGCAGCAACAACAGCATCGCCCATCGCATTACAGCCCACCAAGTTGCAACCTTCTGTTGCAATGTCAGCGGTTCTATAGCCTTGTGCTAAAGCTTTTTTACATGCATTTTCAATTTTAACTGCGTTCGCTTCATCATTGAATGTGTAACGCAACATCATGGCAGCTGAAAGTATAGTCGCCAATGGATTCGCAACATCTTTACCTGCAATATCAGGTGCTGACCCATGACTAGGTTCGTACATACCTTTGTTATTTGCATCCAGTGAAGCGGATGGCAACATGCCGATTGATCCCGTGAGCATTGAAGCCTCGTCAGACAGAATGTCACCAAAAATATTACCAGTCACAATCACATCAAATTGTTTAGGTGCGCGAATCAATTGCATTGCAGCATTATCAACGTACATGTGGCTTAACTCAACTTCTGGATATTCTGCTGACAACTCAATCATCACTTGACGCCATAATTCGGTCGTTTCCAACACGTTAGCTTTATCTACTGAACATACTTTTGCTTTTTGACCATTCTTACGACGTTTCATTGCAATATCAAACGCCACACGACCAATGCGTTTAATTTCAGATTCGTTATAACGCATGGTGTTGATGCCTTCGCGCTCACCATTTTCTAACGTACTGATACCGCGCGGCTGACCAAAATAGATGTCGCCAGTAAGTTCACGCACAATCATGATATCTAAACCAGAAACTACTTCTGGTTTCAATGTAGACGCCCCCGCTAATTCAGGATAAAGCAAAGCTGGGCGTAAATTTGCAAACAAATTAAGCTCTTTACGAATGCGCAACAAGCCCCGCTCAGGGCGCAAATGGCGCTCTAGTTTGTCATATTTCCAGTCACCCACCGCACCTAATAAAACCGCATCAGAATCTTTAGCTAATTGCAAAGTTGCATCTGGCAACGGATCGCCCGCAGCCTCATATCCAGCACCGCCAATGGGCGCTTCTGTCATTGTGAGATTCAAATTTAGTGCCTTTAACACTTTAACTGCTTGAGCTACGATTTCTGGACCGATGCCATCACCTGGCAATACTGCGATTTTCATGAAGTTACTTTCTTAACTTAAATCTTATTAGATTTACTTACTAGATTAAATAGTTGAGCAACTGTTTGATTAAAAACCAGTTAATTAAACAGCCATGGTTGTTCTTGTTGATGTTTTGCTTCAAACGTTTTGATTTTGTCTTGATGTTGCATGGTTAAACCAATGTCATCCAAACCATTTAATAGGCAATGTTTACGGAAAGCATCGACTTCAAACTGGTGCACTTCACCACTTGGAGTAGTGACTGTTTGAGCACTTAAATCTACATCAAGCTTGTAGCCCTCTGTTGTAAACACGTGGTTAAACAAGTTATCTACAATTTCAGCTGACAACACAATCGGCAACATGCCGTTTTTGAAACAGTTATTGAAGAAAATATCTGCATAACTTGAAGCAATAATCACTTTAAAACCGAAATCTTCCAGCGCCCATGGTGCATGCTCTCTTGATGAACCACAACCAAAATTCTCACGAGTCAGCAAAACACTAGCGCCTTGATAGCGCGCTTGATTTAACACAAAATCAGGGTTAATTTTGCGCTTAGAATTATCCATACCCGGCTCACCATGGTCTAGATAACGCCATTCATCAAAGGCGTTCGGGCCAAAGCCTGAGCGCTTAATTGACTTCAAGAACTGCTTAGGAATAATCGCATCCGTATCGACATTCGCACGGTCTAAGGGGGCAACTAAACCATCTAATTGAGTAAATTTATCCATTACTTTTACTTATGCTCATCTGCTTTATTTTCAATTTTATCACCAAGTTTAGATACATCTTTACCCAAACCTGACATGGTATTGCATGCTGTTAAATTTAATGCAGCAAAAACAGCCAATATTCCTAATACTTTTTTCATTGTCATTTTCTCCATTTTATAAACTTCTCACATCGACAAAATGCCCTGTGATCGCTGCTGCTGCAGCCATTTCAGGACTCACTAAATGCGTACGGCCGCCCTGACCTTGACGACCTTCAAAATTACGATTCGAGGTTGAAGCACAACGTTCACCTGGCTCAAGTCGGTCAGCATTCATTGCCAAACACATCGAGCAACCTGGTTCGCGCCACTCAAAGCCAGCCGCAATAAAAATCTTGTCCAAGCCCTCTTGCTCAGCTTGAGCTTTTACTAAACCAGAGCCTGGCACCACTAGTGCCAATTTGACGTTAGGCGCGATATGCTTGCCTTTAGCCACAGCAGCGGCGGCGCGCAAATCTTCAATACGTGAATTAGTACAAGAACCAATGAAAACTTTATCAATATTGATTTCATTGATAGGCGTATTTGGTGTTAAACCCATGTAAGTGTATGCACGGGCCCAATCTGCACGTTGCACTTCATTTTTGGCTAAATCTAAACTCGGCACGCGTCCATCAACACTCACAACCATTTCTGGTGAAGTACCCCAGGTGACTTGTGGCTGAATATCTTCAGCATTTAAGGCCACAACAGTATCAAACTCAGCACCTGAGTCTGTATGTAATGTTTGCCAATAGGCAACAGCTGCATCCCATTGATCTGCTTTAGGTGAGAATGGACGACCTTTTACATACTCAATGGTTTTTTCATCCACTGCAACCAAACCTGCACGCGCACCCGCTTCAATCGCCATGTTACACAAGGTCATACGACCTTCCATACTCAGGCCGCGAATCGCAGAACCCGCAAACTCAATCGCATAACCGTTACCACCGGCAGTACCTGTTTTGCCGATAATAGCTAATGCCACATCTTTAGCCGTTACGCCTTTACCTAACTCGCCACTCACTAACATTTGCATGGTTTTAGATTTTTTTTGCACTAAACACTGTGTCGCCATCACGTGCTCGACTTCTGACGTGCCGATACCGTGCGCCAATGCACCAAATGCACCGTGCGTGCTGGTATGCGAATCACCGCACACCACGGTCATACCTGGCAAAGTTGCACCCTGCTCAGGCCCGACCACATGCACGATACCTTGATTTTTATTCATGAATGGAAAGTAAGCTTTTGCACCAAACTCACTAATATTGCTCGTTAAAGTTTCAATCTGTAAGCGTGCTACAGGGTCAGCAATCCCAGCCAAGCCTTTATCCCAGCCATTGGTAGGTGTGTTGTGATCAGCAGTGGCTACAATAGATGAAATACGCCAAGGTTTACGACCAGCCAAACGCAAGCCTTCAAATGCTTGAGGGCTGGTGACTTCATGCACCAAATGACGGTCAATGTAAATCAGCGCAGTGCCGTTTTCTTCATGTACAACGTGAGAATCAAACAACTTATCGTATAGCGTTTTTGCCATTTTTTAACCTAAGGTTTTAACCTAAAAACTAATCTCTAAAATTACCAAACTGCAATGGAAAATCCGTCACAGACTTTTTCACAAAAGCAATTGCATCTTGCAATAAATCGCGCTTTGCACCATTCACGCGAACCGTGTCGCCTTGAATACTTGCTTGCACTTTTAAGCCAGAATCCTTAATCAATTTACTGATGCGTTTTGCTAAATCGCCATCAATACCATCTTTGATTTTAAGCTCTTGCTTAACTTTATTGCCGCCGACTTTTTGGACATCCTTATGCTCAAGGCGTTTCGTTGAGTCAGGCTCTTTTTTCTCCATCCCTGGCAGCAAAATGTCTTTAATCTGATCCAGCTGAAAGTCATTATCACCAAACAAGGTGATAACACTGTCTTTCTCATTCAACTCAACCTTGGCTGAAGTACCTTTAAAGTCGTAACGATTGGTGATTTGCTTACCCGCAGTATCAATCGCGTTCTTCAACGCAACCATATCAACTTCAGATGAAATATCAAAACTTGGCATTTTTTCTCCTCAACACTTTCAAGCGAAGGTGTTACTAGGCGAGATCACGAAGACAGTACGATTAGTACGGCGAGTGCGAGCAACGAAGTAGCACCGAGCATTCACCCTATTCGAAGTGGCAAACGTAGTCTAGGGTTTCGATTACTTCAATCTCAAAACTTGAGTTACCAGGCACAGTAAATTTCTCACCCTCAGCATAAGTTTTCCATGCCTCTTCACCACTTAGGCGAACTTTGCATGAACCAGAATTAATTTCCATTAATTCTGGTGCTGCTGTATTAAATGTAAGTACACTTGGGAAAATAACGCCAATGGTGCTGCGCGTGCCATTTGGAAGCATCACTGTGTGGCTAACACATTTACCATCGAAGTAAATATTAGCTTTCTTTTTTACACTGACATTGTCAAATTGTGCCATTTGCTGCTTTCATTAATAATCAAAATAACATTATCGCAGAAAAGGCACGCCTAACCAATATGGTGCATAGAGATTAAAGCGTGCACGGGCAGATTTAAAGAGAATAAATGACTCAATACAAAGAGTTTTAGCTAGCACTTCAGAATAAACTTACGAGAAATACTCCGCTTCTGCAAAAGATTTACCTAGCTGATCTTTTGCAGACAATAACGCTGCACCATTAATCGGCCATTTAATATCTATTTTACGGTCATTCCAAGCGATACAACGCTCGAATTCAGGCGCATAATAATCTGTCGTTTTGTACAGAAACTCTGCAGTTTTAGAAAGCACAACGAAGCCATGCGCAAAACCTTCTGGCACCCATAGCTGTTTTTTATTTTCCGCAGACAAAATCTCACCTATCCACTGACCAAAAGTCGGCGAATTCTTCCGAATATCCACAGCAACATCAAACACCACGCCCTGCACTACCCGCACCAATTTACCTTGTGGCTGTTGAATTTGATAATGCAACCCACGCAATACGTTTTCTGCTGATTTTGAGTGGTTGTCTTGTACGAACTTAACTGGCTTACCGATTGCAGCTTCAAATTTCGCATGATTAAAACTTTCAAAAAAGAAGCCTCTATCGTCACCAAAAACGTTGGGTTCAATCACTAGTACATCTGAAATGGCTGTTGGCGTGACTATCAAGGTTGTACTCCATCTTTTAACATGCGAAGCAGATATTGACCGTAACCATTTTTAGCTAACGGCTGCGCGAGTTTTTCCACTTGCGCTTCATCAATAAAACCTTTGCGATAAGCGATTTCTTCTGGGCAAGCGACTTTAAGACCCTGTCGTTGCTCTATCGTCTGAATAAAGTTGCTCGCATCAATCATACTTTCATGAGTGCCCGTATCTAACCAGGCATAGCCACGCCCCATAATTTCAACACTTAATTGATTACGGTCAAGGTAAACGCGATTCAAATCTGTAATTTCCAACTCACCTCTTGCTGAAGGCTTTAGATCTGCGGCAATATCTGTGACTTGATTGTCATAGAAATACAAACCCGTCACCGCATAATTGCTTTGTGGTTTCAGTGGCTTCTCTTCCAAGCTTGTTGCACGACC
>JAYTRW010000069.1:0-2082 GCA_043745985.1 Methylotenera sp. | reverse complement strand
CCGACCACGTATGGGATAGACCTGAGATGCGCCACGTTTTAAAGCGTGCGGTTGGTTTAGATCGACATTTAGAAGTGGATTATGCCGATGGCACGCTTCAAGTCGGTGATGTATTTGCTTTGATGAGTGATGGTGTTTGGGATGTATTAGGCGAGCAAAATATTCATAAAACGATGGCGCTTTATGATAGCCCGCAAATGATTTGCGACGAACTCACAAAATTAGCCATTGAAAAAGGCAGTACCGATAACAGCACGGCAGTTGCCGCTAGAATTACGCAGCTTGGTGAAGAAACTCTTTCCGAGTTGTTGGCAGATGGTAAGCATCTGGTTGTGCCAAATAAATTGCAGGTAGGCGAAACCATAGACGACTTTGAGGTGACCGAGGTTTTATATGAGTCTCGCGCAAGCTTGCTATACAGAGTACGCCACCTTAATAGTCGGCAACTTTTTGTATTAAAAACCTTACAGCCGCTATTAGCTAATGATGTAGATAGCTGCAATGGTTTGTTGAACGAGGAGTGGCTAGCAAAGCGTGTCGTTTCTCAATACGTGCCGCAGGTGTTCCCAGTGGCCGCAGAGAAACGTAGCAAACTTTATTATGTGATGAGTTGGCATGAAGGCTCAACGCTGCAGCAACGCTTAGATAGCGGCCATCATTTCACGGTGGCAGGTGTGGCTAAAATCGGTGTTGATTTGTTACGCGGTATTGCTGCATTGCATCGACTCAATATCGTACATAGAGATATCAAGCCAGATAACATTCATCAAGCGACAGATCAACGATTGCGTATTTTGGATTTAGGTGTAGCCTTAAGTAGCATGATTGTTGCCACGGAATTAACACAAAACCCTGGGACGCCAAGCTTTATGGCACCAGAGTTATTTGATGGTACGCCAGCTACAGTGCAAAGTGATATTTATGCGGCAGGTGTCACGCTCTATTATTTGCTTACACGTAAGTATCCGCACGGTGAGATTGAGCCATTTCAACGTCCAAAATTTGGTGAGCCAATTTCACCGACAAGATATAGGCCAGATATACCATATTGGTTAGAAAATATTATTCTTAAAGCCATCGCGCGTGATTTAAAGGTGCGCTTTGAAACGACAGAAGAAATGTTGTTAGCACTTGAACATGGTGAGTTAAAGCCAATTTTAGCACCAGCACGTACCCCACTAATTGCACGCGCTAGATTGGTTAAATGGCAGTGGATTGCTATTTTTTCATTTGTGATCAATCTGTTGTTAATTTATTTGTTAGTTGTTTCGTAAATTTGTTAATAAATTTAAATATCCGTAAGTTTGAGTTAAGGTCAAAAATCATGAGTAATTGGGTAAGAGTAGCGCCGTTTGAAGATATTCCAAAATTAGGTGCGCGTGTTGTCCGCACCACAAATAAAGACAATGTCAGCATCGACATTGGTGTATTTCGCTTAGAAGATGACCGCATATTGGCCGTCAATAACAGCTGCCCACATAAAGGCGGGCCGTTGTCAGAAGGCATCGTCTATGGAGATAAAGTTGCTTGTCCGCTGCATAGCTGGAAAATCAGCTTGGTAGACGGTAAGGCAGACGAGCCAGATGTGGGCGAAACCGCCTGTTTTAACACCAAAGTTGAAGATGGCGTCGTGTACCTAGAGTTAAAAAGCTAGTCTAATAAAGAACCAAATTCTAAAAGAACCAAAGTAAAGTTCAGCTAAAAGTGATTAAAGAAACCAAATCGACTTGTTGTTATTGCGGCGTAGGCTGCGGTGTCATTATATCTAGCCAAAATGACAAGATTATTGACATTAAAGGTGACCCTGATCACCCAGCCAATTTTGGGCGCTTATGCACCAAAGGTTCTACGCTTCATCTGACAGCCAAGCTTGATAATCGACTGCTTTACCCTGAAATGCGTTTAACACGTGAAGCGGCGCGTAAACGTGTTTCTTGGGATGATTCGCTTGATTATGTAACTGAACAATTTGCACAAACAATACAAAAAAACGGCCCTGATTCTGTGGCTTTTTATATTTCAGGTCAGTTGTTAACTGAAGATTATTATGTGTTCAACAAGCTCGCTAAGGGCTTGATTGGC
>JAYTRW010000068.1:0-2082 GCA_043745985.1 Methylotenera sp. | reverse complement strand
AAAATACAGGAAACGGCTTAGGGCTTTATATTTCGCGTGAGCTAGCTGAAGCCAATGGCGCAAAACTGAAATACCAAGCACTCGCTAATGGCAGTGTCTTTATTTTGCAACTAAAAAAGGCATAATAGCGCATGACTCAAAAACTTACCTGCTTAATCGTCGATGATGAAACTGATATTCGTGAATTACTCACAATGACGCTAGAGCGCATGGATATTGATACCTATAGCGCGAGCAATATCCAAGAAGCCAAATCTTTACTCACACAGCGCCAATACGCACTGTGCTTAACCGACATGCAAATGCCCGGCGGAACTGGGCTGGATTTAGTCAACTATATTAGTGAGTTTCATCCTGGCTTACCTGTGGCGGTTATCACCGCCCATGCCAGCGCAGAAAATGCGGTATCTGCACTTAAAGCTGGTGCCTTTGATTACTTAAGCAAACCTATCTCACTCAAACAACTACGCCCAGTCATAGAATTTGCACTCAAACTTACCTCGCAAGCTAATACTAGCAAAGGTGATGCGCTTGAAATGATAGGTGACTCTGAACCTATGGTGCAAGTGCGGGCGATGATTACTAAGCTTGCGCGTAGCCAAGCGCCTGTTTACATCAGTGGCGAGTCTGGTAGCGGTAAAGAGCTTGCCGCCAAACTCATCCACAAAAACAGCTCTAGGGGCGACGGCGCTTTTATCGCAGTGAACTGCGGAGCGATCCCAGAAAATTTGATGGAAAGTGAGTTCTTTGGCTATAAAAAAGGTTCTTTTACTGGTGCAAACCAAGATAAAGAGGGTATGTTTCAAGCAGCGAACGGCGGCACCTTATTTTTAGATGAAGTCGCTGATTTACCGCTTGCAATGCAAGTCAAACTTTTGCGCGCGATTCAAGAGAAAAAAGTGCGCATGGTGGGCGGCACCAGTGAAGAGGCCGTGGATGTGCGCATCATTAGCGCCACACACAAAAATCTGGCTCAAATGATGGATGCAGGCCTGTTCAGGCAAGATTTGTATTATCGCCTAAACGTCATTCAACTTAAAATTCCTTCACTACGCGACCGCCCAAGTGACATTCCCTTACTCGCGAACTTACTACTCGCAAAGCTATGCGCCTACCAAAAAATTTGCATGCCAGAACTAGATAGCGATGCGCAGACATACCTCTCAAAAACGCAGTTTCCTGGCAATGTGCGCGAGTTAGAGAATATGCTGGAGCGCGCTCTGGCCATGAGTGATGGCCAAATGATTACGATTGAAGATTTAAGTTATGAAAATAACTACAGTGCTACAGCTTCAGGGTTGAGCACGCAGAAAAATTCAACCCCTAATGCGGAGAAACCATTAGACCTCAACTTACCTGACTATCTTGAAGATGTTGAGAAGAAAGCGATTGTTAAGGCCTTAGAGAAAACCAATAACAACAAGACAGCCGCAGCTAAGTTGCTTGGCGTTAGCTTTCGCACCTTACGTTACAGATTAACTAAGCTTGGTTTAGCTAAAGAAAGTGATTTAGATCCAGATTTTGAAAACGATGAGGCCTAGTTGAATGAAGCTTGGTTAAACAGTCCAACCAAGCTCCATTTTTAATAAGCAGCTTATGCTAACAAGCTTAACTTAACACTAGCACCAAATAAGTCACATACATCGCGCCATTCACCAGCAAATGCCAAACTCGGATGCCGCATTTTGCAACTAAATAACGTAGCCAGATAGACGCCAGCAAGGTCATGGCAATACCTAACACCACTTCTTTACGCGGCTCCCAAGGCGTTAACATAATACCAATCGCTGGTAACAACGTGCCTTGAAACACCATGGCACCAGTAATATTGCCGAATGCCAAAGTGTCTTTGCCTTTGCGTATCCATAAAATACTATTCACTTTTTCAGGCAATTCAGTAGCAATAGGAATAATCAGTAAAGATAACAGCAACGCCGAAATGCCTAGAATGTGAGAGGCGGCCTCAACACCATGGATAAAGCCTTTAGCACCTGCAATCAACAAGCCTAAACCCAACACCAGTTGAATCACAATCACCACCATATTATTTGGCAAACCAGTTTTACATAAGAACATTTCGCC
>JAYTRW010000067.1:0-2083 GCA_043745985.1 Methylotenera sp. | reverse complement strand
AAGGCGCTATTAGAGTCAACCAAAGCCATTCCTTGGAAACTGGATTGGGCAACCAAGCAATTTACTTATATCGGACCACAGATTGAAGCGTTATTGGGTTGGACTCAATTAAGCTAGTTGCATGCTGGCGATTGGATAGACCGAATACATGTCGAAGATAGGGAAAAAACTGCTAATTTCTGCATATCACAATCTGAAGATGGCGCTGACCATGAAGCCGACTGTCGTGCGCTAAAAGCTGATGGAGGCTATGTATGGGTGCGTGATGTTGTGCACGTCGTCAGAAAGAATGGAATCACGACAGAGCTTGTAGGCTTTATTTTTGACATTTCAGAACGAAAAATAATGGAGGATAAGCTGATTATCCTCAACAAAAAACTGGAGCAACTATCATTTCAAGATGGCTTAACCAGTATCGCAAATCGTCGATCATTTGATCAAACACTCACTACAGAGTGGCAACACGCCCGTCGCAACCAGCAACCTATCTCATTAATCATTGCGGATATTGACTGTTTTAAAACATATAACGACTATTACGGGCATCTACAGGGTGATGATTGCTTAGTCAAAGTGGCACATGCGATCTCTCAGGCACCTATGCGAGTCACGGACTTTGTTGCCCGTTATGGCGGTGAAGAATTTGTGATATTACTGCCTAGTACAACCGCCAAAGCGGCGCTAGAAATAGCAGAGAGATGCCGTAACATAGTATTTGCACAGAAAATTGAACACGCGATGTCTAGCGTTAGTGATGTTGTGACGGTGAGTGTCGGCTTGAGTACTATTACCCCGACAACAGATACAGTGCAATCATTACTTTTTGCTAGGGCAGACAAAATGCTGTATCAAGCAAAGGAAAATGGTCGCAATTGTATCGAGTTTTGTTAAATCTGAAATATTGCGAGTAGGTACTGGTAGTACTTACTCACCATTCAGTATGTTATCTATCTTCCATTACTTCTAAAAACGCATCGCCATATCGCTCAAGTTTAGCCTGTCCAACACCTGTAATTTGGCTCATTTCACTGAGGCTACTTGGTTTTTGATTGAGTATTTCTAAGAGCGTGCTGTCGTGGAATATCACATAGGGTGGCACGCCTTGTTCTTTGGCAAGCTCCATGCGCTTGGCCTTCAGTGCATGCCATAATGGGTCATCAGCCACCTCTTCGTAGCCTTCTTTGGCACGAGTGCCACGTTCGGCCTTGCTGACTTTACGAGTAGCAATCACTTCTACGTCTTGGCGTAGCCACACTTCTGCGTCTGCTTTAAGTACAGGTTTTGCAGATTCGGCTAACCTCAAGCCGCCATATGCTTCAATATCGCTTTCTAAATAGCCGCCTGCGACTAACTGCCTGTAAACACTACTCCATTGTGATTGAGTTAAACCTTTGCCAATACCAAATGTGCTTAAGCTTTGATGATTGAACTGCTGAATTTTTGGCGTACTTTTGCCCAATAAAACGTCGATTAAATGTACGACACCAAAGCGTTGCCCTGTGCGATATACGCATGAAAGCGCCATTCGAGAGGCTTGTGTGGCATCCCACGTATCGACTGGGCTCAAACAGTTATCGCATTGCTCACAATGGCCAGAATGGGTTTCGCCGAAATAGCGCAATAAGGTTTGGTGGCGGCAGCTGGTAGACTCACAAAAGCCTAATAAGGCATCTAGCTTTTGTCGCTCTACAGCTTTGCGTTCTTCTGGCGCGTCGCCTGAGTCTAACATTTTGCGCATACTGACTACATCGCCCAAGCCATAAGTCATCCAAGCGTTAGCGGGCAAACCATCGCGCCCTGCACGGCCTGTTTCTTGGTAGTAGCCTTCCATGCTTTTAGGTAAATCTAAATGCGCCACAAAGCGCACATTGGGCTTATCTATTCCCATGCCAAATGCTACGGTAGCGACCATAATCACGCCTTCTTCACGTAAAAATCGGCGCTGATTTTGGTTGCGCACGCTAGCATCTAATCCAGCATGATATGGCAATGCATCCCAGCCGCGTGACTTTAGCCACTCGGCAGTTTCTTCTACTTTTTTACGACTTAAACAATAGATAATGCCAGCATCATTCGCATGCTC
>JAYTRW010000066.1:0-2090 GCA_043745985.1 Methylotenera sp. | reverse complement strand
TGATTGGTCGCTACGACCTACAATATGCCGTTAATTTTTACGCCAACCCTGCTGTTCCTCTTGGCGAGGCAGTCGACATAGTGAAAGCTACCGCAGCTAAAATTGTACCGCCTGATTACACTCTCAAACTTACAGGCCAAGCTGAAGAGTTCGGCAAAACCATGAAAAACATCAAGTTTGTCTTCGCTCTCGGTTTCCTTTTGCTCTACATGGTACTCGCCAGCCAGTTCAATTCATTCATACAGCCACTATTCATCATGCTGGCACAGCCGCTCGCCATTATCGGCGGTTTAATCGCCCTACTCATCACAGGCAATACTTTAAATATTTACTCAATGATAGGCTTGGTATTGCTGATAGGTTTAGTCGCTAAAAACTCTATTTTGCTGGTCGATCTCACCAATCAGCTCGTAGAAAAAGGCGCCAGTATTAACGATGCCCTTAAAGAGGCTTGCCCTATTCGTCTACGCCCAGTGGTGATGACTTCACTTACCATTATCCTAGCGCTTTTACCCGCTGCGCTAGGCTTAGGCGCAGGCTCTGAGACCAACAAACCGCTATCAGTCGCGATTATTGGTGGGATGATTTCGTCAACCCTGTTAACCTTAGTTGTAGTGCCCGCGGCTTATTCGTTGGTAATGGGTGGGCTTAAAAAGCTGAAGCTCTAAGGCCAAATTACTGGATCATAAGCACTGATTTTTCTAGCGTTTCCAATTGAAGGTTTACAAGTTTTGGCTGCCAAACGGCTGGGGTGACTGGAAACTCACTCAAAATACCAGTCCTCAAATAGCCGCGCCGCTCATAAAATGCAATCAACTCGTGTCTCAAAGTAATGACATGCATTTGAAATTTATCGACTGTCCACGTTTCTTGTGCTAATTTTTCCGCCTCGGCAAGCAAGTTTTTACCTACCCCCTTTGCCTGCAGCGTTGGCTTCACATCAAACATGCCAATATGCGTAATGGCAGGAATTTTTTCTTTCTTCCCTTCTTTTTCTAAGCAGATTGAACCAAACAATTCACCATCATTCAAGCACAGCAAAATAATGGTGTTTTCTGAGGCAATTAAGCGCTCAACTTCATTAACAGAAGTACGTAAACCATCAAGAATATCTGCTTCAGTGGTCCAACCTGCGCGGCTAGTCTCGCCACGATAAGCCATATTGACCAGTTCCACGATGGTATCAACATCGGTTAAAACCGCTTTTCTAAAATGTTGCATAGTTCAATTATCTTCTGTCGAAATGATGAAAAAATTAGTCAATTGGTACTATTTTGGCTTGTGTTGGACAAAGCACATACTGATGCTAATATCTCACATCTGCTTGACTGCAGGGTTGCTCTAGAGTTGCCTTACTTGAAAAAAAATATTAAGGGATAATATGTCAGAAAATCAAACACACGTTGTCTTTACGGGAAAAGCGGGGGAGTATTTTGGTATTTGGATTGTGAACTTACTGCTTTCCATTGTCACTTTAGGTATTTATTCAGCTTGGGCAAAAGTGCGCCGTAAAAAATATTTTTACAACAATACGCTGGTGGATGGCGTTGGTTTTGATTACCACGCGAACCCTATCAATATTCTAAAAGGCCGCATTATCGCCTTTGTTTTGTTTGTCATTTACAGCGTGGCTTCTGGCTTTAGCCCAATATTTGGCCTTTTGATGGCGTTTATATTATTTCTTGCGCTACCTTGGATTATCGTTCGCGGCATGATGTTTAATGCGCGCAACTCTGGCTACCGTGGCTTGCGCTTTGATTTTAATGGAACATACGGTCAGGCTATCAAAGTGTTTATCGGCTATACATTGTTAATCATCGTCACATTAGGCTTGGCTATTCCATTTGTAGCACAACGCACCCATAAGTTTGTTATAACTGGCCATAAATTTGGGGTGAGCAATTTTAAAATGGAAGCTTTAGTGAGAGATTTCTACAAAATCTATCTCGTCATTTTTATCATTCCATTATTAGGTATTGTCGCTGCAGTTGCCATTCCTGCTTATCAACAATATAAAATCAAAGCTAGTCACGTTAGCGCATATCAAACGCAACAGTTCTCTCAGGCCTCAACTAGCATAAAGGCTGATA
>JAYTRW010000065.1:0-2092 GCA_043745985.1 Methylotenera sp. | reverse complement strand
AAATTTTGTGCGCCCTGCGCATAGTTTAGTCGCCCTGCATGGTAATCAAGTGATTGCAGTTAGCGCCCTTGGCTTAAGTGCTGGTAACGCGACTCAAGGTCACAGATTTGAGGCAATAGTCTCACCAGTGGTTTTAAAGAATGCTGATAGTTACGCAGAGCAATTGAAAACTGAAGGTGCTGTGATTGCCAGTTTTGCTGAGCGCCGTGCTGAAATTGTGCGCCAACTCAATGCTGCCGCAGCTAAACAAAACCTAAAACCCATTGAAGACGAAGCTTTGCTAGACGAAGTAACAGCGCTAGTTGAGCGCCCGAATGTGCTGCTAGGTCAGTTTGAGGAAATTTATCTAGAAGTACCGCAAGAGTGTTTGATTCTGACCATGAAGGCGAATCAAAAATACTTCCCACTACTAGATGCCAACAACAAGCTGACCAATAAGTTTTTAATTGTCTCTAACATCAGTCCAGATGATGCCAGCGCAGTGATTGGCGGCAATGAGCGCGTTGTGCGCCCTCGCCTTGCTGATGCTAAGTTCTTCTTTGATCAAGACCGTAAGAAAACGCTTGAAAGCCGCTTAGAGGGTTTAAATAAGGTCGTTTACCATAACAAGCTTGGTTCTCAAGGTGAGCGTAATTTACGTGTAGTGAAAATTGCCGCAGAAATTGCCAAGCAACTAGGTGATGCTAATTTTGTCTCTAAAGTTGAAAAAGCCGCACGCTTATCTAAAACAGACTTAGTTACTGATATGGTAGGCGAATTCCCAGAATTACAAGGCATTATGGGGCGCTACTATGCACAACATGAAGGCTTAGATTATGATGTAGCTTATGCGATTGAAGACCATTACAAGCCTCGTTTTGCTGGCGACGAGCTACCACGTAATCAAGTGGGCATTTGTGTAGCATTAGCAGACAAGTTAGAGACACTGGTTGGTTTATTCAGCATAGGTGAAAAACCAACGGGTGATAAAGACCCATTTGGATTGCGTCGGCAAGCGCTTGGTGTGATTCGGATGTTGATAGATGGCGAGCTGCCAATTCAGTTTAATAAGCTTATTGCAATGGTGCTATCTCAATTTAATGGCGATAACAATGCTGCCCAAGCAGTCCAAGAGTTCAGCTTAGATAGATTAGCGGTAAACCTTAAAGAGCAAGGTGCTAGCCCGCAAGAGGTTGACGCTGTGCTAGCACTTAATCCTCAATTATTAAGTGAAATTCCGCAACGACTATCAGCCGTTCGCACATTTTCTTTGCTTGATGAAGCGCCAGCCCTAGCCGCTGCCAACAAGCGCGTTGGCAACATTCTGAAAAAAGTTGAAGGCGAAGTTGAGGCTGAAGTAAACGCTAACTTACTACAAGAACCTGCTGAAATAGCACTCAATGAAGCGTTAAGTAAAGTAAAACCAGAAGCCGATAGGTTATTTGAAAGTGGTGATTACACTGCATCACTTAAATCACTGGCAGCATTAAAAGCGCCTGTGGATGCCTTCTTTGATAACGTAATGGTGAATGCCGATGACCCAGCGCTAAAAGCAAATCGTTTAGGCTTGCTGGCAACTTTGCACCAAGCCATGAACCATGTTGCCGATTTATCTAAGTTAGCAAATTGATTGTTTTGTGATTCAAATTAATCATGGAACTTTGGCCTAAAGATGATTCAATAGCCCGCTACAAACATACAGGTATTGCAGTTATAGGAATGTTGTTTTTAGTAACGTTTATTTTGGCTAAGTACATAGAAGGATTTCCTTCTTTAATGACATTACCAATTACAGCAAACCCTTCTTCTGCTGCATATTTCTTCATTTGTTTAATTGTCTTATTAGGGCTGGGAATAAAGTACCTATCAGAGAGTGATAAACTCAAGGGACTGCAGTATGGGCTTGCATTTTGGGGCTGCTTTCTCTTTGCTTTTATAATCTGGGTTGGTTTTAACTTGCTAAACGTAAAGGCAGACTCGAGTACTCCCAAAAGAGTTCAAGTTAATGCTATCGGAAAGTATTCGCTTGCTGGGAAAGGTGGCTCTTCAGAATATCTTGACGTTGTTGAGGTAAATGGCAAAGAAATAAAGTACCGCTTTAGAGTATCTACAA
>JAYTRW010000064.1:0-2092 GCA_043745985.1 Methylotenera sp. | reverse complement strand
TCAGTTTCCAGTGCGGGCTTATCATTTATCTATGTGACTTTTGATTGGGATGTTGATATTTATCGTGCCCGTCAAGTAGTCAGCGAACGACTAGTGTTAGCCAAGGAACAATTGCCACCTAATGCCACGGCGACCATGGGGCCAGTGACCTCCATTATGGGTGAAATCATGTTGATGGCACTGCCGATTGATGAATCAAAAATTACCCCAATGCAGGTGCGAGAGTATGCCGACTGGGTGATTAGACCACGTTTATTGGCGATTCCAGGTATTGCGCAAGTGATTCCGATAGGCGGCGAAGTACGTCAATTCCAAGTGCAACCAAATACTGCACAAATGGCTCAGCTTGGCATCACATTGGATCAGATTGAAAAAGTATTAAGCAATTTCTCATCCAATACCAGCGGTGGGTTTATGGAGTTGAATGGCCGTGAATACCTGATTCGCAATATCGGACGTACTTCAAAACTAGACGACTTGAAGGGTTTGGCAGTCGCTACCAAAGCTGGCCAATCCATCCTACTGAAACAAGTAGCAGAAGTAACCTTCGCCCCTGCCATTAAACGTGGTGATGGTGGTTTTAATGGTGGCCCCGCGGTTGTGCTCAGTATTCAGAAACAGCCAGATGCGGACACCGTGAAGCTCACCAAATCTGTTGAAGCTGCACTGACTGAACTAGAGAAATCATTACCAGCTGGCATGCATAAACCAGAAGTTACTATGCGTCAAGCTACCTTTATAGAGTCATCTATTAATACGTTGCAAGGTAAATTGATTGCAGCTTCAGTAGTGGTGATGATGATTTTGTATTTGTTCCTTGCTAATTGGCGGACGACCTTGATTTCAATTACGGCTATTCCCGTTTCATTGTTGACGACTATTTTAGTCTTTAAATATTTTGGAATGTCGATAAACACCATGACGCTAGGTGGTTTAACGATTGCGATTGGTGAACTGGTTGATGATGCGGTGGTAGGCGTTGAAAACGTACTCAGAAGGCTTAAATTAGACCAAGGTGAGGCGGTACGTATGAACCCAATCATCTTGATTGCCAAAGCTACACTTGAAGTCAGGTCTGCGATTCTTTACGCCACCATTATTGTTGTATTGGTGTTATTGCCGATGTTCTTCTTGCCTGGTATGGAAGGTCGTCTCATGCTGCCGTTAGCGATTGGCTATATCACCGCATTATTAGTCAGTATGATTGTTTCAGTGACGCTTACTCCTGTGATGGCACTATATTTATTGCCTAATATGGAAGAGCTAGGTCATGGCGATACCAAGTTATTACAGCGTATCAAAGCAAGCTATAGCAAAAGTTTAACTTCGGTCTTAAATCATCCTAAACCGTTTTTAGCAGCAGGCGTAATTGCAGTAGTACTGGCAATTGCTTCTGTGCCGTTCTTCCCAAAAACGTTTTTACCGCCTTTCAATGAAGGCAATGCGGTGGTGGGTTTGCGGTTGAATCCAGGTACAACCTTGTCTGAATCGGTGCAGTTGGTCAAGCAAGCCGAACTATTGCTCCTCAAAATTCCAGAAGTGGAAAAGATAGGTAGACGATCAGGCCGTGCCGAGTTGGATGAGCATGCAGAAGGTGTGCATGCCAGCGAATTAGACGTAAAGCTAAAACGTTCAGACCGCACCACCGCTGAAATCTATACCGATATGCGTAAATTACTCGCACCTTTACCAGTCTCTCTCAGTATTGGTCAGCCTATTTCACATCGTATCGATCACATTCTGTCAGGTGTTAGAGCACAGATTGCCATCAAGATATTTGGTGATGACCTCGATACCTTACGTGGACAAGCCGCGATATTAAAAACCAGCTTAGCCAAAATACCAGGTCTAGCCGATCTTGATATTGAAAAACAGGTGCTGACTCCACAAGTCAAAATCCGTATTGATTACGACAAAGCAGCGCAATACGGCATGTCTCCTTCTCAGTTGCTACAAACGCTGCAAACTTTGATTGATGGCGAACGGATTACGCAAGTTGTGGAAGGTAATCGGCGCTTCAATTTAGTGCTGCGCTTACCTGAAACAGCACGTACGGTAGATGGTTTGAGGCAAATTATGATTGATACGCCTA
>JAYTRW010000063.1:0-2093 GCA_043745985.1 Methylotenera sp. | reverse complement strand
CTATTAGCTTAAACGGGTTTTTTAATGCCTAAAAGAAACGCCATATGAAATGAGAGCGAAATGACTAAACAATACCACCCAGAAACGTTAAGCGTACGCGCTGGTAACGAGATGACCGAGTTCGGTGAAAACTCTGAAGCCTTGTTTTTAAATTCTAGTTTTAGATTTAACAGTGCGGCTCAAGCAGCGGCACGTTTCGGCGGTACTGAGCCTGGTAATATTTACTCGAGATTTACTAATCCAACCGTCACCATGTTTCAAAATAAGCTGGCCGCTTTAGAGGTCGCAGAGCAGTGTGTGGCTACCTCAAGTGGTATGTCGGCGATTCTAGCTTGCGTCATGGGTTTATGTAATTCTGGCGATCATATTGTGGCTTCACGTAGTATTTTTGGCACTAGCGTTCAGCTGTTTAGTAACATTATGGCGCGCTGGGGTTTGCAAGTGACTTATGTTTCACTGACAAACCCTGCTGAATGGCAAACGGCTGTTACGCCAAAAACTAAACTGTTTTTTGTAGAAACGCCATCAAACCCAATGACAGAGGTTGGTGATATTCGAGTCTTGGCTGACATTGCACATCAATCAGGTGTCTATCTCGCGGTGGATAATTGTTTCTGTACGCCTGCAGTTCAGAGGCCGCTTGAATTAGGTGCTGATATTATTATTCACTCAGCTACTAAGTATATTGATGGGCAAGGCCGGTGTTTAGGCGGTGCTGTGCTTGGTAATAAGAAGTTGATGGAGCCTGTTTATGGCTTCTTGCGCACCGCAGGTGTGACCATGAGTGCATTTAATGCTTGGGTGTTTTTAAAGGGTTTAGAAACTTTATTCATTCGTATGGAGGCGCATGCTAAGAATGCGCTTGCATTGGCGACATGGCTTGAGGCGCAACCGCAGGTAGCGCGTGTCTTTTACCCAGGTTTGAAATCACATCCACAGCATGCCCTTGCTATGCAGCAGCAAAGCAATGGTGGTGGCATAGTGAGTTTTGAAGTTAAGTCAAAAGCTGGTCAAACAGCTCAAGAAGCCGCTTGGGCATTGATCGATGCAACCAAGTTAATTTCAATTACGGCAAATTTAGGTGATGCAAAAAGCACCATCACGCACCCAGCCAGCACTACACATAGTCGCGTAACTGCAGAAGCGCGTGCCGCTGCTGGAATTCAAGATGGTTTAGTGAGAATTGCTGTTGGCTTAGAGCATGTGGAAGACTTAAAAGCTGACTTGTTTTTGCTCACAAAATAGTGCTTAAAATACGTGCTCAACTTAAGAGCGCGTATTGATAAGCGGCCAATTGTTAATCGCTGCTAGCGCTACTAATTTGCACACTTTTTGTGCTAAAATAATGGCACATAAAAACCATTAAAAGTTAGTTTGCACATGGATCAATTCGCTAAAGAAACCCTACCAATAAGCTTAGAAGATGAGATGCGTAGATCGTATCTCGATTACGCAATGAGTGTTATCGTAGGGCGCGCTTTACCGGATGTTCGTGATGGTTTAAAGCCAGTTCATCGTCGCGTTTTGTTTGCGATGCATGAGCTTTCAAATGATTACAATAAGCCTTACAAAAAATCAGCACGTATCGTTGGCGATGTCATTGGTAAGTACCACCCGCATGGCGACACCGCTGTGTACGATACTATCGTTCGTATGGCGCAGAACTTCTCGTTGCGTTACATGCTGGTTGATGGGCAAGGTAACTTCGGTTCTGTAGATGGTGATAATGCTGCGGCGATGCGATATACCGAAATCCGTATGTCGAAAATCGCTCATGAATTGTTAGCTGATATTGACAAAGAAACTGTTGATTTTGGCCCTAACTATGATGGTAGCGAACATGAGCCGCTCATCATGCCTGCCCGTATTCCAAATCTACTGATTAACGGTAGCTCAGGTATTGCCGTAGGTATGGCAACTAATATTCCTCCACATAATATCAATGAAGTATTAGACGCTTGTTTCGCGCTGCTTAAAGACCCAGAAATGGGTATTGAAGAGTTGATTGAGTTAGTGCCAGCGCCAGACTTTCCAACAGCAGGTATTATTTACGGTACGGTAGGGGTTAAAGAGGGTTACCGCACAGGCCGTGG
>JAYTRW010000062.1:0-2111 GCA_043745985.1 Methylotenera sp. | reverse complement strand
ATGTGACATGCTCGTTTTATCCTGTTGTTTCAATAGGTTAGTGGTAACCATATTTTAACATTTAAGAGGTGAAACGGGCTACTTTGTTGGGGTTATCTGGGACAGCAGTGAGGACAGCCCCTTTAATTATTCAGTTTGATTATTCTAGTTGATCACGCTAGGCAGCATTATGCCACCGCATAACGCACAAAGCGTAATTCAGCTGTGGTAAAGATCTGGCGCAGAGTTTTAGGTGTTTGCAAGAATTAAATGCACTCACATTTGTCGGACGTATTTGTCAGTAAAACAATAATTTACAAATACTTAATTCATATTTAATCGCAATCTAAAGCCACTAGAGCCTTACTTTAGGGGCAAATTTATGGAATAATCATGCGATTAACTCAGCAACAAAATTCAAAGGCGATACATGGACGATAATAAAAGCAAAGCACTGAGCGCAGCACTCGCACAAATTGAAAAACAATTTGGTAAAGGCTCCATTATGCGCATGGGTGATAGCGACATTGGTGATGATATTCAAGCAGTTTCAACAGGTTCATTAGGTCTTGATATTGCCTTAGGCATCGGCGGCTTGCCACGCGGCCGTGTGATTGAAATTTACGGTCCAGAATCATCTGGTAAAACCACATTAACGCTTTCAGTGATTGCACAAATGCAAAAAACTGGCGGCGTAGCAGCGTTTATTGATGCGGAACATGCACTTGACCCACAATATGCAGCAAAATTGGGCGTAAACGTGCCTGATCTACTAATCTCTCAACCAGACACGGGTGAGCAAGCATTAGAAATCGTTGATATGTTAGTGCGTTCAGGTTCAGTAGATATTGTGGTGATCGACTCTGTTGCAGCTTTAACGCCACGTGCCGAAATTGAAGGCGAAATGGGCGACTCACATATGGGCTTGCAAGCACGCCTGATGAGCCAAGCTTTACGTAAACTGACTGGTAATATCAAACGTACTAACACCATGGTGATTTTCATTAACCAAATCCGTATGAAAATCGGCGTAATGTTTGGTAACCCAGAAACCACCACTGGCGGTAACGCCCTTAAATTCTATGCATCTGTTCGTTTAGATATTCGTCGCACTGGCGCAATTAAAAAAGGTGATGAAGTGATTGGTTCTGAAACACGCGTAAAAGTAATTAAGAACAAAGTCGCGCCACCGTTCAAACAAGCTGAGTTCGACATTCTGTATGGCGAAGGCATCTCACGTGAAGGCGAAATTATTGAGCTTGGTTCCAATTTAAAATTTGTAGAAAAAGCTGGTTCTTGGTATAGCTATAATGGCGAAAAAATTGGCCAAGGTAAAGATAACGCACGTGAATACTTAAAAACGCATCCTGCAATTGCTAATGAGATTGACGCAAAAATCCGCGCCAATATGAAATCACTAAGCGAAGCGATGCCTGCGGTACGCTCTGAAGAAGATTAAGCACTCATCGAATTTGTAACGAGTAAATCTGTAACGAGGTCGCACAATCGAATTCAAACCAAAAAGCCTACGGCAACGGGCGCTTGATTATCTGGGGAAGCGTGAGTATTCATACTTTGAGCTCACCCAGAAGTTAAAGCCTTTTGCCGAGGGGTCTGATGAAAGCCCTGCATCTGAGCAGATTTCTGCCATTCTGGATGACTTTAAAAAACGTGGTTGGCTTTCAGATGCTAGGTTTACAGAACAGCTGGTGCATGCAAGACAAAGTAAATTTGGCAGCGCTCGCGTCGCCAATGAATTGCGAGAAAAAGGCATAGCCGATGATTTAATCGCTAACGCAGTTGAAGAGGTAAAGATAAATGAGCTAGATTTTGCGCGCGAAATTTGTCGAAAAAAGTTTAAAACCAGCCCAAGCAGCCGCGAAGATTGGGCAAAACAAGCCCGATTTTTACAAAGCCGTGGTTTTGGTTTTGATGTGATAAAAAAAGTGCTCAATGAAAAAAACGAATCAGGCAATGATTAAATACAATTGTAATTAAAATCAACGACAATCAAATAATGACAATCAAACTAAGCAACAATCCAAGCAGTAACGAAATTCGCAAAGCATTCCTCGACTTTTTCGCCTCAAAAGGCCATCAAATCGTCGCTTCAAGCTCGCTAGTTCCACACG
>JAYTRW010000061.1:0-2118 GCA_043745985.1 Methylotenera sp. | reverse complement strand
AACTTGTCTTCAACTACTTGAAAACTGGTTGAAATTGCCCAGCGCATATGATCTTTTTCTGTGTTATGAAAAACAGAGACTAGTTTCTTACAGACTTTTTCATATAGTGTTTTGTCTAGCTCGAATAGTTCTTTAGTTCTGCAACCAGGGTATACATAATCAATATTTTCTAACTCGTGGCGATAGGTAAATTTTTGCTTTAAGGCAAAATTGCGAATCTCATCAGGGTTTTCGTAGAAATTCTCAATGATGGTCGCG
Source organism: Methylotenera sp. (assembly GCA_043745985.1). GTDB lineage: Bacteria > Pseudomonadota > Gammaproteobacteria > Burkholderiales > Methylophilaceae > Methylotenera. The sequence continues at coordinate 1,860 of JAYTRW010000061.1, read as the reverse complement.
GTTGGATATAGATTCATTTTCGAATGCTCTTCTATTTGGTTCATAGCATTATAGCGTTAGACAAATAAAAACGGCACCCGAAGATGCCGTTTTTAATTACTGCTGTAAGCTTAATTTAAGCTTCTAATATTACTGCAGGGCTAACCCTGCAATATCCTAGAAGAATAAGATTGCGCCTAAAGAAACAGTCTTGCCTCTGCCTTCAACGTTGTTTGCAGCAACATTTGAACCAGTTACTTCTGTTTTAGCATCTGAGTACTCAGCTACTAAGTTCAAGTGTTTTGTCAAAGGATGGTAAGCACCAAGTGTCCACATTTCATCACGTAGTGTACCTGTGATAGCTTCATTGCTATTAGCTTCTGTTTCTGAACGGCCCCAGCTAGCGCCAAGTTTAGTACCTACACCTGGAATAGTGTAAGTAGCTTGAACGTAACCACCTTGTGAGTCACGTGCATTACCGAATAAGTCAAAACCACCGTTCAATTGAACTGTTTGGCCAATACCTGAACCACCGTAGTAGTAACCAGTTAAACCAAAGCCAGCTACGTTAACTGTAGCACCAATGTCAGCTGATTCAGCACGATCATTTGCGCCATCAACTTTTTGTGTGATACCAGAAACCCATACTTTACCAGCGAAGTCGCCAGCCCATGAGTAGCTTGCTTTACCTTCAAATGCTGGTGATGAACCACCACGATTAGCTGATGTACCGCTAGAAGGAGAATTCACAGCAATTGCATTCCATGCTTGAGTAACACCAGCTGTGAAGCTGAAACCATTCCAGTTTGGTGATGAATAAGCAACTTGTGATTTCCAGTCAGCATAAACGAAACCAGTACCGATACGGCCTAGAGTTGTTGTGTTGCCAGCTAATTTACCAGCACCTGAACCAACACCTAATAATGTCATATCGTTCAAGATAGCATCTGAAGCATAGATACCTAGATCTTTACCTAGTTTGATAGAACCCCATGAAGCATCACCGAATGTTAAGAATGCTTGACGGTTTTCTTGATTAGAACCTTGTTCACCAGCATGTGTTGTTGAAGAGCCTGGGTTGATACTGATTGTGAACGCAACATCTAAGTCATTTTGACGTGTTTTACCAGAAACTGATAAGTAGTTAGGTAACAAGCCAGTAGTAATGTTTGACACTGTTTGGCTGCTACCTGTAGCAGAACCACCTATGAATGCGCCACCGTAACCAGGTGTAGCTGCACTACCGCTCAAACGTGTTGATGTGTAGTAAGTGTTTACAACACCACCGATGTCTAGTGTCCAATCGCCAGCTGGAATCATGATACCAGCTGAAGCGTTTGAAGCTGCAGCTAATAGAGCTGAAGCAACTGCTAATTTAATTGTGTTATTCATATGAATCTCCTAATTATGTCATGCTATTTTTATTACTAAATAACCTCACTATTACCTAGTCAGTAATGACTTGAGACAACAGCAAGAGAGTTTGCAAACTCTCTCAATGAAAATTTCATTAAGAAGGTGAGTTAGATTATGCCTAAAGCATTTAGGCTAAACAACCAATTATTGGTGTTTTTGTCACATTTGTTTACAATTGTTGTAAATGCGCAACATTTATATCTGTAGGAGCGATATTTATATCGCGATGGCTTCGGTTGTTTTATGTTGCATTGCTTTCGCGATCTGAAGATCGCTCCTACGGTTAAATCTTTATTTCTTTTCTACCTTAATTGCTCATCAAGCTTATTGTAGGAGCGATCTTCAGATCGCGAAATTGGGTTAAAGCCATATTGCATCCCAATGCGGGTAATCGCCTACCCGCTTTACTAAGCCTGCCCGTATTGGGTTTGCAATTATGTAGCGCGCTATGGCTTGAATATCTTC